>CAZXIP010000026.1:0-14929 GCA_964640755.1 uncultured Smithella sp.
TAGTCCATTGCAAATCTCCTTTAATAGTCAAAGAGCCCTTTCTTTGCAGATCGGGCTCTTTGTAAAATCACTTGATCATGTTTATTGAACTTGAATTAAACAGCACAAACATCAACGGGCGGTTTTACTTCTTCCTTGCCCATCGCCTTGACAACCAGCTCGGCCAGATCCCATGCCTGCATGGTCTCTTCCCTCTTGTTGTCCTTGATGCCGTCGGAAATCATGGTAAGACAGAACGGACAACCTACGGCAACCGTATCGGCGTTGACGGCGATTGCCTGCTTGGTGCGTGCGTTGTTAATGCGTTCGCCGATATCTTCTTCCATCCACATTCTCGCACCGCCGGCGCCGCAGCAGAAGCTCTTGTCAAGATTTCTTTCCATCTCGACAACATTGATGCCGCGAATCGCTTTCAGAATCTGGCGGGGCTGATCATAAATATGGTTGTAGCGGCCCAGGAAGCACGAATCGTGATAGACAAATGTCCCCTTGAGCGGCTCGGGCAGCTTGATTTTGCCCGTTGCAATCAAGTTGGCAATGATCTCCGTGTGATGATAGACTTCGAAATTACCGCCGAAATTGGGGTAATCTTTTTTCAACGCGTTATAGCCGTGCGGGCAGATCGCGATGACTTTCTTCACACCGTATCCATTCATCACGTCAATGTTGGCCTGTGCCAGTGACTGGAAGAGATACTCATTACCGCAACGCATCGCGGAGTCGCCGCAGCATCCTTCTTCAGTACCCAGAATGCCGAAGCTGACACCGGCTTCCTGAAGGATCTTTGCAAACGCGATAGAAATCTTTTTGCCGCGGTCGTCAAACGAACCCGAACAACCCACGTAGAACAGATATTCGACGTTGGGATCTTCGGCCAGTGTTTTGATGCCCAATTCCTTGGCCCAGTCACCCCGTAAATGCCCACCGACGCCCCAGGGGTTGGAGTTGTTTTCCATGTTGCGGCAGCTCAGCTGCAGCTCGGGCGAGAAATCCGCTTCCGTCAAAACTTTGTAACGGCGCATATCGATAATCTTTGGCACATGTTCAATCGACGCCGAACAGTGTTCCATACAATACATGCAGTTGGTGCAGGCCCAGAGTTCATGAAGGTCAACAACTTCGCCGACCAGCGCTTTCCCGGTTGCCTCTTCCGCCGCTTCTGCCGGGGCTTCTCCTTCTGCGGGAGCACCTGCAAGTTTCGCGGCCTTCATAGCCTTAACCGCCTCTGGAACTTTTTCCAGCCAGTGCGTTTTGATATCCTGAACCATTTTCTTGGGTGAAAGGGGCTTGCCTGTCAGATAAGCCGGACAACCGTCCTGACAACGGCCACAGCGCGTACAGGCATCGGAATCAAAAATCTGTTTCCAGGTGAACTCTTCCAGCTTGCCAACACCAAACGCTTCCGCATTTTCAAAATCACGTATCGGTTCAATATAGCCCGTCGGTTTGAAGGACTGCAGGAAATGGTTAGCCGGGGTTGTAATAATGTGCATGAGGCGGGAATACGGAATATAAGCGATGAAACTCAGGCCCAGAATCGCATGTACCCACCAGGTCAACTGATGCACGAGCCGCGCGGTATCATGTTCAATCCCTGTGAAGGTATGGGATAAAAGCCAGCCCACGAACGACCAGTATTCCCAGGGGGGATTGGTCACATAAATACGGAGCGCTTCTGCTATAAAGCCGGTGATGATGATGGCGCCGATGAGCAGAAGAACGATGACATCATCAGGTGTATTGTCGGCTTCACCCTTGTAGCCAATGCGATCCGGTTTTGCGACAAAGCGGCGATCGAGCGCAATGATCACTCCGATCAGGACGAACAATCCGAAGAGATCCATCAGGAAAGAAAAGCCTAAATAAAAATTGCCTTTCAGGAATGTCCAGCTGAAGAGTGGTTCCGTAATGTGATGCTGCCCTGCGTCAAATGCGGCACCGAAAATTAAAACAAAAAAACCAAAAAAGATTAAGGCGTGCATAATTCCCGGAAAAGGATCTTTCAAGACTTTCTTTTGCAGAAAAACCTCCTGAAGTACGATCTTGACTCTCTCCTTCATGTTGTCCAGGCGCATTTCCGGCTTGCCCATCGCCTTCCACATCAGCCAGCGGCGGTATACACCATAACCAAATATGGCAAGTGCAACGAACGTAAGAGCAAAAAGGATGATCTCAAACGCCGGCAGGGGAATGTTCCAAAAAACCTCGCGACCTTCATTACCTACAGAAAATTCATGTCCTTTCATTGATCCTCCAACAAAACTTGAGGGCTGATTCTTGTCTTATTATTATAATATCAAGTATCAAAAAAAGGTCTTTGCCCCGCGGTCCGGGGCAAAGACCCTATGTGTTTTATGCAACCAGTTTCTTGCACACTGCCGTAAACTCGGGAATCACCTTGAACAGATCATCCACAATACCGTAATCAGCTTTTGTAAAGATCGGGGCTTCCGCATCTTTATTGATTGCTACGATGCACTTGGATGAGCTCATGCCGGCCAGATGCTGAATCGCGCCGGAGATGCCACAGGCGATGTACAGGTTCGGAGAAACAACCTTACCGGTCTGCCCGACCTGATCTTTCTGCGGACGCCAGCCGGCATCAACTGCCGCACGGGACGCACCGACCGTGCCCTTGAGCACATCAGCCAGCTCTTCCAGGATCTTGAATTCATCCGGGCCTTTCATGCCGCGGCCGCCGGAAACGATCACGTTGGCTTCCGTCAGGTCGACCTTGCCGCTCGTGTCTTTCTGCACTTCCAGAATCTTGCTCTTCTGTGCTTCAACGGCAACATCCACCTTCGTTACAGCACCGGCTTTGGCATTTTCAGCCGCCGGGAAAACATTGGGACGAAGCGATGCCATGGCCGGGGCGGAATTGAAAACCACTTCGCCAAAGCACTTGCCTGCATACATCGGGCGGATGGCAACCAGTTTGCCTCCGTCAATTTTCACATCCGTGCAGTCTGTGGCCAGACCGCCGGCCAGTTTAGCGGCCACGCGGGCGGAAAGATCCTTGCCCTGAACCGACGCACCAAACAGAACGATCGCCGGATCGTTGTCTTTGATGATTTTAGCAGTGACATCTGCGTGTGCTTCCGTCACATAGGGTTCCAGTGCTGCGTTGTCGCCAACAAATACTTTATCGACGCCGAATTTAGCCAACTCGGCGGCTAAACCTTCTATACCTGAACCAAGCAGAATGGCGCTGACTTCATCACCGGACTGGTCGGCAAGCTTGCGGGCTGTCGAGGCCAGTTCCAGGCTGATTTTCCTAAGCGCGCCGTCCCGCTGTTCTGCTACTATCATGACTCCTTTTGCCATTTTTCATTCCTCCGCTTCTTAATTAAATAGCTTTTGCTTCTTCTCTGAGTAACTTGCCCAGTTCCGCCGCTTTTTGCGCGGGCTCATCTCCACAAATGATTTTCCCGGGGGGTCTGGCCGGAGGCGGAACGGTTTTGGCTACCGTAGCTTTCGCATCGGTGGCAACGCCGATTGCTGCAGCGTTTTTCACATCAACCGGTTTCTTCTTCGCTTTCATGATACCGGGCAAAGACGCATACCGGGGTTCATTAAGACCCTTCTGACATGTAACAATGCAGGGCAGCGCCGTTTCAATCGACAGCTGAGCGCCTTCGATCGGGCGGATAACTTTCACGGAAGAACCGGCGAATTCCAGTTTGGTAACAATTGTCAACTGAGGCACATTCAGGGCTTCCGCCAGCATGGCGCCGACCTGACCGGAGTCATCATCAATGGCGCGCTGACCGCAGAAGATGATGTCATGCGGCAGAGTTTTAATCACGGCCGCCAGGGCATTGGCAACCACAAACGCATCGGCATTGTCAAATGCCGGATCGCAAATGTGCACGCCCTTGTCTGCACCCATGGCCAGGGCGGTACGGATTGTTTCCATCGCCCTGGCGGGACCGACGCAAACGATCGTAACGTCGCCGCCGTTCTTTTCCTTCAGTTTCAATGCTTCTTCCACGCCAAATTCATCATAGGGATTCATTACCCATTTGATCTGGCCTTCTTCGATGCCTGATCCGTCAGCCTTGACTTTGATCTGTGCTTCGGTGTCGGGCACTTGCTTCACGCATGCAATAATATTCACTGTCAAAAACCTCCTTCTCCTGCGCGTCGCTCAATACCCGGCGATTCGCGCATTTAAAATTTTCTTACAACTTTCATTCTATAAAAATGCCCGATTCTCTCGGAAGAAAATCGGGCATCCATACTACAGTCTGTTTTTGACGATGTCGTCAACCACGGACGGATCGGCCAGCGTGCTGGTGTCACCTAAATTGCCTAAATCGTTGGCGGCGACTTTCTTCAAAATTCTTCTCATGATTTTGCCGCTGCGGGTTTTGGGAAGACCATCTGCCCACTGAATCTTATCGGGGGTAGCGATGGGTCCGATAACCGTACGGACATGAGCGGTCAATTCTTTCTTAAGGGCGTCGGTTTTTTCGACGCCGGTCTTCAATGTTACATAAGCGTAAATACCCTGACCTTTGATATCATGCGGCATGCCGACAACAGCGGCTTCCGCGACGGCCTTGTGGGCAACCAGAGCGCTTTCCACTTCGGCGGTGCCCATACGGTGACCGGACACGTTAATAACGTCATCAATACGGCCGGTGATCTGATAGTAACCGTCTTTGTCACGGCGGCAGCCGTCACCGGTTACGTAATAGCCGGGGAACTGTTCAAAATAGGTTTCCTGGAATCTCTTGGGATCTCCATAGACGCCTCTCATCATTCCGGGCCATGGAACCTTGATACACAGGGCGCCGCTGGCTTCTGTTTCCTTGAATTCCTTGCCTTCATCATCGACCAGCACGGGCTGTACGCCGAAGAATGGCATTGTGGCCATACCGGGTTTGATGTCAATGGCGCCGGGAAGCGGGGTAATCAAAATTCCGCCGGTTTCAGTCTGCCACCAGGTATCCACGATGGGGCATTCGCCGCGGCCGATTAAATTGAAATACCAGTTCCATGCTTCGGGGTTGATCGGCTCGCCGACGGTTCCGAGGGTCTGCAGGGACGAAATGTCGCATTTCTTCACAAACTCATCGCCCTCTTTCGCGATGGCGCGGATAGCGGTCGGAGCGGTGTAGAAAATATTGACCTTGTATTTTTCAACAACCTGCCAGAAGCGGCTGTAGGTCGGGTAATTGGGAACGCCTTCAAACATGACGGATGTTGCGCCGTTGCAGAGGGGACCGTACAGAATGTAGGTGTGACCGGTAACCCAGCCCAGGTCGGCGGTGCACCAGTAGATGTCGCCGTCATGATAATCGAATACGATTTTGTGGGTGTAGGATCCGTAGACCAGATAGCCGCCGGTGGTGTGCATAACGCCCTTGGGCTGTCCGGTGGAACCGGAAGTATAAAGGATGAACAGTGGATCTTCGGCATCCATCCATTCGGGTTCGCATTTGGCATCAACTTTTGCCATTTCTTCATGATACCACTTGTCACGGCCGGGAGTCATTTCGCACTTAATCTTATCGCCGACTCTCTGGACAACGATAACTGATTTGACGGAGGGGCATGATTTTAATGCTTCATCTGCGGTCGCTTTCTGCGGAACAGCCTTGTTGCCACGGAACGTTCCGTCGCATACAACGAGGACCTTGCCTTCGCAGTTGACAATTCTGTCACGGAGAGCGTCAGCGCTGAATCCGCCGAATACGATACCATGAATGGCGCCGATACGTGAACAGGCCAGAGCGGCAATACCCAGTTCGGGAACCATGGGCATATAAAGAATGACGCGGTCGCCTTTCTTTACACCCTGGGCTTTCAGAACATTGGCGAATTTGCAGACTTCTTCATGGAGCTGTTTGTAGGTAATGGCTCTCGCTTCACCGGGTTCATTGCCTTCCCACTGAATCGCGACCTGATTTCCGCGTTTCTCAAGATGTCTGTCGAGACAATTATAAGAAATATTGAGTTTCCCACCTTCAAAGAATTTAACGTAGATGGGACCTTTTTTAATATCAAAGTTGTAATCCATAACCTTGTCCCATTTTTTGAACCAGGTCACCTGCTGTTCGGCGACTTCCGCCCAGAAAGCCTCCGGCTGCTCGACTGATTTTTTCCACATTGCATCATAGGCAGCTCTTCCACTGACCCAAGCTTTCTTCTTTGCTGCTTCTGGAATCGGATATACTTCCTTTAATTGAACCTTTGCATCCGCCATTTTAAATATTCCTCCTAGTTTTAAAGTTTTATATTTTCAAACGTCTGATTAACGTTTCGCCATTAAGACAACCTATCCTTAAGTGAACCGGGATTAAGCCTGCAAACACGGACGATTCGGGCATGCCTAAGGTGCTAAATGAGTAAGCATACTCATTGGAATTGAGGTGTGCATCACCAGTGAACACAAAAAATTTATTTAACCTTAAGCCGCAAAGCGCCCCGAAAGTTCGCCTGCGTTACTTTTTCGTGAAGAATTTACGGCCTGCCCGTGATACACAATTTTTAGCCGGGGCATTACATTTTCTGAGTCATCGAAAATGATTAATCTTACTGACTATTTTGCCGTAGAGTCAAAATTTGACTACAAGTCAAAACAACCTTGTGGACTCCACTACCTTAATCTGACCCCCGTGTCAAGAAATATTTAGATCAATATGGTGAGAACAAACGGCTTTGAACGTAAAACGAATAAAGAAATAATAAATCAATATAATCAAATAGTTTCATTCTTGGTCTTTACGTTGCAGACTTGCATCGACACATATGTTTATGTTTGGAACATCCATACCATCATCATCTGTCTTTTTCATGTTTTCTTAAAAAAATCCCGCTTGACTAATAGCCATTACTATGAAAGTGGTATGGGCCACATAGAGCGTTCTGTTTTTTAGAAAATTGAACATCTTTTAAATAATTGAGACGCAGCCACCTGAACAGCTTTTTGTTGAGGTGGTTTTTTGTTTACCGCACCGTGATGACAACGTTGATCCATCAAAAGTCACAGGCGGTATCGATAAACCGGGCAGTAACCAGCGCCCGGCAGGTGAGGCATGCAAGCCCTCCCTTCAACCTTCCTTCTCAATCAGGAGCTGGACGGGGGTGATGATGATGCTTTGTGTAACCCCGTGGGGGAATGAAGGTTTAACATATGCCACACCATTGGCATAAAGAGAAAGGGATCGAAAATGAACAAGAATTTGTATGTCGGCAACCTGTCTTTCAAGGTCACGGATGAAGACCTGAGGACAAACTTTTCGGAAGCGGGAGAAGTCGCCTCCGCATCCATTATTAAAGACAAATTCACGGGCCAGTCCAAAGGATTCGGTTTTGTCGAAATGAAAACAGAAGAGGGCGCGACCGCAGCCATTCAGAAGTTTAACGGTGGCATGCTGGACGGTAAAGCCATTACCGTAAACGAAGCCAGACCGAAGAAGGAATTCGGCGCAGGTGGCGGCGGAAACCGTGGCGGTGGCGGCGGCGGATACCGTGGCGGTGGAAATCGCGGCGGTGGTGGCGGAAATCGCGGGGGCAGATACTAACATCCGCGAAAAAACCTTGTAATTTCAAAAAAGAGCAGGAGGCATATAATTATTCCCCTGCTCTTTTTTAATTTAAGATTACAACATGTCCTTTAGCCAAAACCGGCAACGGAACATTTTTGAAACTGTTTATTTGCTCGAATTGATATACTCCGTAATCTTCGCTGCGATGGTTTTGACGACATATTCAAACTCGTCGACATCCTTGTCCAGAAGCGTCATGCGAAAACCAAGGAGCGGAGAGAAAAACGACGTCAGCGGCACCACGCAAATGCCGGTTGCCGCCAGCAGATAATAAACAAACCGCTTGTCGTATTCGATGGTGCCTTTCGTTAGATCTTCCACATATTTTTTGATCTCCGGCTGTTCAATCGGCAGGTATTGCCGTTCATTGAGAACCGATTCATTGAAGATGACTGTGTTGTAAAACGCGCCGTTGGTTTTATTGGCAATCAGAAAAGGAACATCCTTCAAAATGCCATAGGCGATAGCGGAAAGCTTTTCGTAGTGATCCGTGCGCTGGCGCAGATAATTCTTATACTCCGGATGCTGCATGATTCTGGGAATCGCCATTTGCGGAAGCGTAGTGGAGCAGACTTCAGACATCTTCTGATGCAGAATGGTGTTGATGAAGCGGGCAAAAATCGGGTCCTTGTCCGCGTTATACACTTCCATCCAGCCGCAGCGCGCGCCGGGCCAGGGGGCTTCTTTGGATATGCTCTTCATGGCGATAGCGGGAACATCGCCGATAATATCGCCGATCGGCACTGTCGTTTTGCCGTTATAGATAATATTGATATAGGTTTCATCAGAAATCACAAAAAGATCGTTTTCCCTGGCAATCCGTACCACATTCTGGAGCGCCTCGAGAGGATACACAAAACCGGTTGGATTATCGGGGTTAATAATCAGCACACCCACAATAGCCTTATGGCTTTTCACTTTCTGCTCAAGCTCCCTTAAATCCGGATGCCAGTTGTTGTAAGGATTCATCCGGTATGTGTTGGACGGGAAGGAGGCATGGAGCACTTCCGCCATGAAATGGGTGGAATACGTAGGTTCCGGCATGATCATGCGGGCATCGACCTGAATGGAACTGTAGGCGCGGGCAATCGCATCGCCCAGTCCGTTGAAGAAAATGACGTCTTCGGGGGTAATCTGAATTTTCCCGCGCGCATTAACGCGCTCGGCGATAAACGCCCGCGTGCTGTCAATGCCTTTGGTGGGGGAATACGCATAGGAAGCGTCCTCCTTCAAAATATCGATGAGAACCTCTTTCATCCAGTCGGGGATTTTTTCGCCTTTTTGAACCGGATCACCGATGTTTTCCCAGTTGATCTTCACCCCGAATTCCTGAAGCTTCTTGGCAATAAGCACGATATTGCGGATCTCATAGGTCAGCCCGCTGCCGCCGCGGGAAATTTCAAAACGCATAAGTTACCTAACTCCTTGGATATTTTGATATTGATGCATAATACATATTTTATGATTAATCCAGAGTTTTTTAAAAAAAATGATTGCCTGACCCTCCATCATTTTATAAAGGACAAAAAACCCGTTTCGTGATAGGTATGTTTAGAGAGACTAAAAAAGTACGAATTTATGAAGCAGAAATCCTTTAGGAATAAAAACGTTCCCAAATTCCTCCGGCTTGCAAAAAAGAAGTCTCATCAATAAAAGAATAAAGGAAGAAAGACCATGGACGATACAAAAACTTTTGCCGAGCTGTTTGAGGAATCCTACGCCACCCCCAAACGTTTTGCTGTGGGAGAAAAAGTCGAGGCAACCATTGTCAAAATTTCCCCTGATTGGATTTTCATTGATCTGGGTGCAAAAAGCGAGGGCTATATAGACAAAAAAGAATTTCTGGACGAGGCGGGCATTCTGACCGTTCAGGAAGGGGATACGGTCACTGCCTACTTCCTCTCCTCGCGCCACAGTGAAAGACTTTTTACCACCAAACTGACGTCGCGTAAAAGTGTAGATGATTTTCTGTTGAGCGCCCATCAAAACGCGATTCCCGTGGAAGCTGTCGTCGAGAAGGAAATTAAAGGCGGTTTTTCCGTTAAAATCAGTGAAAACACAAGCGGCTTTTGTCCCTATTCTCACATGGACAGGCGAAGAATCGAAAATGCCACGGATTACATCGGTAAAAAATTGGAGTTCATCGTCATAGAGTATGGGGAAAACGGCCGGAAGATCATCCTCTCGCGCCGTCCGCTGCTGGAAAAAATCGATCAGGAAAGAATCGCCAAACTAAAACTGTCGTTGCAAAAAGGAATGACCGTGCACGGCATTGTGACATCGGTGCGCGACTTCGGTGCCTTTGTCGATATCGGCGGCATACAGGCGCTGCTGCCTGTTTCGGAAATGACCTGGGGCAGGGTGGAAAACACCCAGGCTCTCTACAAGGCGGGCGATTCCGTCGAAGCCGTCATCATCGGTCTGGATTGGGAAAAAGACCGCATAACGCTGTCATTCAAAGACACCCTGCCCGATCCGTGGAATGAGGTTGTCCGTAATTACATCGAAGGCAGCATTTACAAGGGTAAAGTGTCCCGTCTAACGGACTTCGGCGCGTTCATCACGCTGGAAGCCGGCGTTGACGGACTGCTGCATATCTCCAAACTGGGCAAAGGGAAAAAAATCAAACACGCCCAGGATGTTTTGTCCCGGGATCGGGAAATCGATGTGAAGATCGAAAAGATTGACCGTGACAACAAGAAAATATCGCTGGACCTGGCATCAGGCGGCGACGAGAAAAAATCCCCGGCGGAAGAAGGGGACGACTATCAGAAATTCATGCCCAAAGCACCCAAGACCATGGGCACGTTCGGGGATCTGCTGAAAAAACCGAAAAAGAAAAAATCATGAGAATGAAGCACAGGTCAAGCTTGGGAAACTTATTCACTGCCCCCGGCGGAAGATGCAAGGGACAGTCCTTTACCACGATGATCATGGCAGAATGTTAAAACCTTCATAATGGTCTGAAGCTTTTCCCCGGGATTCAGGAAAGAGATGGTCATAAACTGTTATGGGTTTAATCCGTTTATTGTTGAGTGATCCGGCAGCATTCATGATGCTTGCCGTGCTTCTTTTATATTCCGTTATCTTTCATGAAGTGGCCCACGGCTGGGTGGCTTATAAAATGGGTGACGAAACGGCCAAATGGCTGGGCAGGCTGACGCTCAATCCGATCAAACACATAGACCCCATCGGTTCGCTGATGCTTCTGGTGATTGGTTTCGGGTGGGCCAAGCCGGTCCCGATCAACCTGGAAAACATTCCTGCGGCGCAAAGGCGCAAGGGTTTGATCCTGGTATCGGCGGCGGGTGCGGCAGCCAACATCATCATCGCTTTTTGCGCCCTGTTGGTGTGGCGGCTGATGTCGCCCGCCCCGGGCAGCATGATGTATCAGGTGCTCTATTTACTGGCCTATATCAACATCCTGCTGGCGGCTTTCAATCTGATCCCGATTCCGCCGCTGGACGGATCAAAAATTCTAATGGGATTCACACCGGAATCGTTCAACCGGGTGATGTATCAAATCGAACCTTTTGGTTTTTTTATCGTGCTGGGTCTTTTGCTTACAGGTGCGCTCACCCCTGTCATCAATATGTTCCAGTCCGCGATCATATCATTAATTTCCCTGTTTTTACCTTCATAGAAAAATGAAAGGAGGATCTGCCATGATGATATTTTCCGAGCTTTTGCAGAAAAGACGGGCCATCCGGGATTTCGAGGACAAAGAGGTTCCCATGAAGGTCGTTGAAGAAATTCTTAAGGAATCCACCCTCGCACCGTCCGCCAGCAACAATCAGCCATGCCGGTTTGTCGTCGTGCAATGCCGAAAGGCCATGAGGAACCTGTCCGACGAGAGCAAGACCAATCTTCTTCGTGATCACAAAGATGGAAAAATCAGCCTCAAAACCGAGTATGTTTCTATGCTCCAAGACGAGAAATTCAATGTGTTTTACAATGCCCCCTGCCTGATTTATATCGCCGGGGCAAAGTCGGTTGGTTCTCTGGACGTGGATGCGGCACTTGCGGCAAGCTACATCATGTTTTCGGCGGCGTCGCGTGGAATGGGCACCTGCTGGGTGGCGCTGGGTGCAAATATTCGTGATCCCCAATTAAGGGCTGAACTGGGGCTTGGCGACAATTACCGGATAGTAGCGCCAATCATTCTGGGCTATCCCAAGGCGATTCCCGCTCCGTCTGAACGGCACGCGCCGGAAATTCTCCGCGTGATCACGGAAGCGCGATGATGGAGACCTGCTAAAGATTTTCAGCAAGATTTTTCAATCCGGCCGCTGCATCTCCTGCCCAGTGGAGTCGGATAATCTTTCGGCCCTTATCCATCAGCGCAAGCCTGTCCGCTTCCCCCTGCGCGGCTTTGAGCTGGCCAAACGTCAGTGAGGAACCCCGCTGACAAAGAGCATCAGGGATCTCAACATCGAGTTTATTTGCACCGGTCAGTTGAATAAACATACCGCGGCCGGCATCGCCCTTGTGCAGCTGGCCGGTCGAATGCAGATAGCGCGGTCCATAGCCGACCGTTACAGCCATCCTGTATTTATGAGAAATTGCCGCCCGCAACTCGTCCAGCGCCGTATTGATTTCCGGCGACGGGCTCAAATAAACCTGCAGCCCCACATATGCATTTTGCGGTGATGACGAAAGAAAATTCGTCACGGCAGCGGAGACATTTGATCCGGCAATTTCCCCATAAATCTCACAGGCACCTTCGGTCAGAGACGGTCGCGCCTCCGGCCATGTCTGATCGCTTTTGTATTGTGCAATCATTCGTTTGGTGTGTTTTTTGGTCGCCTCCACATCCGGCTGATCAAACGGGTTGATGCCCATAATGTGAGCGGCGACCGCCGTTGCCATCTCCCACAGAAACATCTGGCCGCCCAGATCATAAAACCCGTTCATCCGAATTTTCAAAACGGGATGTCCGGCACTTGCCAGCCGGGTTATCCTGGAACTCCATTCATCCTCGTTATGATCAAAAACAACAAAGACACGGTCTTTCCCGTAGGCGTTTACATCCATCTGCGGTTCGTTCAAGACCGGAAGAATCCCCTTGCCCTCTTTGCCGGTACTTTCCGCGATCAGCTGTTCCAACCAGTCACCAAATGATTTCCAGGAAGGGGGAAGCATCAGGGTGAGCTTGTCGCGGCCATACTCCGCCAGTGTTCCCAGGGTGGCGCCTAAAAAACAGCCGGTCGAATCGCCATTGCCGGAAAAGAAATCAGCTTTTTCCTGACTTGCCACGGCCGTTGCATTTTGAAGGAGTTTTTCGATCTGAACACCGATCAACGCCGCGGGAATCATGCCCACCAGGGAAAGCGCCGAATAACGGCCGCCGATATTGGGATTGTTGGAAAAAACGCAGGGAAGCTGAAGCTGCCAGGCCTGCTCGAGCATCGGACTTCCTTCATCAGTGATAAACATGAAATGTTCGTTGGCGGACACTCCCGGTTTTTCTTCAGCCAGGTTATAAAAATAATGGAAAAGTGAGATGATTTCCAGGGTCGATCCTGATTTTGAAGAAACAATAAACAGCGTTTTTTCCAGGTTGAGTTTCTCGGCCGCTTCATGAATGACTTGCGGATCAGTTGTATCCAGAATTTGCAGCCTGGGGAAACCCGGCGCACTGCCGAATATATTATTGAATACCTCCGCCGACAGGCTCGATCCGCCCATGCCCAGCAGGACGACATCTTCAATACTGCCATTGGTAAACGGCTTGAGGGAAGCGCGTATGTTTTTTACATTTGCGGATGTTTCCAGTGGGGCATGCAGCCAGCCCAGCCGGTTGGAAATCTCCTGTGGCGATGGTTTCCAGACACGGAAATCGTTTGCCCAGATCCGCGCGGCAATATTGCTGCGCCGCATTTTATCCAATGCGTTGTTTACAGCGCTTTGATAGGAACCCAGTAAAAAAGAAACGCCCGCCGTTTCCATGACGTTCTCCTTCTTTTAACGAACAGGCAGCATTTCTCTTGCTGCCGCGATGATATGGGCGGACGTAAAACCGAACTTCTCATAAAGCACCGGCCCCGGAGCGGATGCTCCGAAGGTATCCATTCCGACGATTTTACCTGCAAGTCCTGTATAATGCTCCCAGCCCAGCTTGATGCCGGCTTCCACGGCAAGCCTGGCAGCCACGTTCGGGGGCATTACAGAATCGCGGTATGCCCGGGGCTGACGGTCAAACATTTCCCAGCTGGGAAGCGATATCACTCGAACCCTTACACCCTCTTCGGCAAGTGTGCGTGCTGCCGAAAGTGTTATGGCAACTTCCGAGCCTGTAGCCATCAGGATCAACTCCGGATTCGTTGACGACTCCCATAAGACGTACCCGCCCCGGCGCACACCGGATGACGGAGCACAGGCAGAGCGATCCAAAACCGGCAGATTCTGCCGGCTGAAAACCAGTGCGGTCGGGCCTTCCGTATTGGTAAGCGCAAGGCGCCAGGCTTCGATGGTCTCGTTGGCATCCGCTGGACGCAAAACGGTCATACTGGGGATTTGACGCAGATTCATGATCTGTTCAACGGGCTGGTGCGTCGGTCCGTCCTCACCCACACCGATGCTGTCGTGTGTAAAAACAAAAATGACGCGAAGCCCCATCAGGGCCGCCAGGCGCATGGGGGGACGCATATAGTCGGCAAAGGTCAAAAAAGTTGCCGTGTAGGGAATCATTCCTCCGTGCAGCGCCATTCCGACGGCAATGGCTCCCATTGCGTGTTCACGCACGCCAAAGTGGATGTTTCGTCCGGAATAGTCCCAGGCGCCGCCCACCATTCCGTGGAGACCATCGCCGGGTAGAGCCGGGTGCTGAAAATCACCCAGGCCTTTAAGCCAGGTGAACGTGGAAGGATTCAGATCAGCCGATCCGCCGGCCAGTTCAGGAACGTTTGCCGCAATGGACTGCATAACCATCTCCGAAGCCTTCCGGGTGGCGACATCTTTGGATCCTGCAGGAAATTCAGCAAGCGACGCGTCCCAGTTCAATGGCAGTTCGCCGGATAGTGTTCTTTCGAGTTCATCAGCCCAAGCCACGTCCTTTTGCCTACCGGCCGCAATGGATTCAAGCCAGGCTTTTTCACTTTTTTTGCCGCGGGAGACCGCCCTGCGGAAATATTTACCGACATCCTCGGACACATAGAAAGGCTCTGCAGTGGGCCATGCACAAGTGTCTTTCGCACCTTGCAGTTCCTTTTCGCCCAGCGGCGAGCCGTGGGCATCACAGCGTCCCTGTTTGCCGGGTGCGCCATAGCCAATGGTGGTTTGCACACAGATTAATGAAGGTTTGCCGGTTTCTTTTTTTGCCTTTTTAATGGCCCGGTCGATGGCGGCAACATCATTGCCGTCCTGAACTTTCT
>CAZXIP010000027.1:0-14008 GCA_964640755.1 uncultured Smithella sp.
TCCCTTCTTTTTCAATCCGTTCGTAACTGATCCCCGCATAACTGGGAGTGACCTTCCTGATTTCTTCAAAGATTTCTTTTGCCGAAGCATAGTTCATGGGATATCCCATTTTTGTGGATATGCCGGCGATGATTTCCCAATCCGGTTTTGCTTCACCGGGAGCATTCACGGCTTTTCTAATCCGCTGAACACGTCTTTCCGTATTGGAGAAAGTGCCATCTTTCTCGGCAAAAGCGGCCGAGGGAAGAACAACATCTGCGAGCTGTGCCGTTTCCGTGAGGAAAATGTCCTGCACGATCAGCAGATCAAGTTTTTGCAATTCTGACTTTACATGATGAAGATCGGGATCGGAAACCAGCGGATTTTCGCCCATGACGTAAATGGCTTTAATATCGCCCCGACCGGCGGCGTTCATCATTTCTATAATGGTCAGGCCGGGTTTGCCGGATAAAGTTGCCTTCCATGCTGTTTCAAATTTTTTACGGGCATCTTCATTGGCCACCTGCTGATAAGCGGGAAGGACATTCGGGAGAGCGCCCATATCGCAGGCGCCCTGCACATTATTTTGTCCCCGGAGAGGATTAACGCCGCCACCTTCGATACCTACGTTACCGCAAAGCATTGCCAAATTGGCCGTGCTCTTTACGTTGTCGGTGCCGGTAATGTGTTGCGTGATGCCCATCGCGTAAATGATGCTGGCACGGTTTGCTTTTGCATACATGCGGGCGGCCTTTTTCAGGTCTTCGGCCCCAACACCGGAAATCTTTTCGACATAGTCCGGTGTGTATTTGGCAACAGCGGCTTTGAGCGCGTCGAATCCTTCGGTTCTTTCCGCCACGTATTCTTTTGCGTAGAGGCCTTCTGCAATAATCACATTCATCAAGCCATTAAAAACCGCCACATCTGTTCCCGGATTCTGCCTGAGCCAGATGTCAGCGAATTTAACCAGATCAATTTCCCTGGGATCGATGACAATCAGCTTCGTGCCGTGCTGACGAACAGCCCGCTTGATTTTCGTGCCGATCACGGGATGGTTTTCTGTTGTATTGGTTCCTGTTGCCAAAATTAAATCCGTATATTCCAACTCGTCAATCGAATTGGTCATTGCACCACTGCCGAATGCGGCGGCCAGACCGGCCACCGTTACGGAGTGTCAGAGACGGGCACAGTGATCGACATTATTGGTTCCAATGACCGCGCGCATAAATTTCTGGAACAGGTAATTTTCTTCGTTGGTGCAGCGGGCAGATGATAACCCGGCAATACTGTCCGAACCGTTTTCTTTCTTGATGGAAGAAAGTTTGTCGGCAATAAACGTGAAGGCTTCCTCCCAGGTTGCTTCCTTCAACTCTTCGTTTTTCGAGTAACGAATGAGAGGTTTTGTCAGGCGGTCAGAATGTGCCAGGAAATCCATTCCGAATCGACCCTTCACGCAGAGACTGCCCTGGTTGGGCGTGCCATATTCGCGGTTGCCCATGACTTTGACAATTTTATTGTCTTTTGTAAAGAGGTCCATCTGGCAGCCGACACCGCAGTAGGTACAGGTGGTGCGGGTTTTGGTGAGCTCCCAGGGACGTCCGGCAAACTTCGCCTGTTTTAATGTAATGGCGCCCGTTGGACATACCTGAGCGCATTCGCCGCAGAAAACGCAGACGGAATCAATATAGTCAGCATCAAAGGCCGGGCCGACTTTTGCATCGGAACTGCGCATCGCAAAATCCAGTACCTCATTCACCTGGATTTCGTTGCAGGCCCTGACACACCGTCCGCAAAGAATACATTTGTTCATGTCGCGGGAAATCATCGTGTTGCTGTCATCCGCTGGATAACCGGGAGGCTGGATGGGGAAACGGGGTTTATCGATTTTCAGCCAGTAAACCAGATTCTGTAGTTCGCACTGGCCGTTCTGTTCACAAACCAGACAGTTATGGTCACCGGATGACCACAATAATTCAACAATCATCTTCTGTGCGGCGCGGACCGCGGGTGTGTCGGTGCGGATCACCATACCGGGACTCACCGGCATGCAGCAGGAGGCAACTAAACTTCTGGCATTCTCCACTTCGACAACACAAACCCGGCATGCACCCACATTGGTTGTGTTCTGATAGTGGCAAAGAGTCGGTATGAAAATCCCTTTTTCTCTGGCGCATTCCAGAATCGTTTGGCCGGGATTGGCTAAAACTTCTTTTCCGTCAATTGTAACCGTAATCGTTTTTTCCATTTTTGTCTCCAATCCAAAATAATCAAAACTCTTTTTAGTGACCGAGAGTTGTTTTTTTTAACCAAGCACTTATAGGGGGAACTGATTTTCTTGTCAATTCTGTCAATATTGACTTATGTCTATCATGACAGAATTAGGTACAGTTAGAAATTAGATGAAATTCGATGATCATACGAGGCATGTAGAGGATAGTTTACGGGATGGGAATGATCGATAAAAACATACGGAACTCACTTCGATAAATACCGAAAACAGTTCATCCGGAGATATCTATAAGATGCCGAATTAAATGAGGAGTGAAATTTGTTTCCTTCCGTCCACGATGAGATTTTACCGGTTTTTTATGATAAAAACCGGAAATGCTTCCCGGAGAGCGGCACGTACAATGGAGACGGCTGGTTCATTCATTTTTTCAGGGTGTTTTTCGAGATAATTGGCAACTATGTGACACAACTTGTTCGGTGTTATGTCCTTTGGCAGAGAATAGTCGGATGCCGTGGCTTCAGCCACCCCTTGAACATATCCCAGATAGTTGCCGGTAAGTAAATAGTCTGTTTTTGTGTAATTCTTTTCGGATTTTAAATAGGATTTCATCCCGTCAACAAGATCAGCTCCGGTCATCGCGAATGCCGGATGACTGCATAAAACAAGAACAGCCAATAAAACCATTCCTGATAGCTTCTTCATAAAGTTTACTCCCATTTCAATATTTCCTGGTTTACCGGAAAGAATGGCCTTCGGGATAATGAAAACAAAACCCGATTTGACCGATCGCATTCATGCTGAACCATTCAACGATTCAGTCTTCAATTTTCAGTCTTGCATCCAGTGCGACAACGCCCGTTCCGTCGGCCAAAACGCGGACAGGATTGATATCCAGCTCTCTGATCTGCGGAAACCGGGTCATCAGATAGGTGACCCTTTCTATCATCTTCACATAGCCGGAAATATCCCCGGCACCTTTTCCCCTCGCGCCCTGCAGAATCTTATAGGATTTCAGCTTCCGGACTTTGCGTTCAATCTCTCCTGTATCTGACGGACACAGCACATTGGCCGTATCATGGAAAACCTCGATGTAAATACCGCCATAACCAAAAGAGACGACGGAACCGAATGAAGCATCAACGTGACCGCCGATAAACATGTCGTATCCTTCAGCCGCCTGTTTCATGATTCGCACGCCCTGTAACCGTGCATCCGGTTTATAGCGGTGAAGATTATCCCGGATCTTTTCAAATGATGCACGAACGCCTTCGGCATTCTGAATACCCGTGATGACTCCGCCGGCCTCGGATTTGTGAATGGCGTCAGGTGAAATAACTTTCATCACCACGGGAAAACCGATACGATCGGCTGCTGATTCGGCCTCTTGAAGGTCCACTGCCATCGCGGATTCGGCGACGGCGATGCCGAAGTGGTGAAGCAGTTCCAGGGCCTCCTCTCCTTTTATGCCTCGATTGTCCCTGACCCAGTTCTTTGCTGATTCGATATCAATGTCTTCGGGCTGTGAATTAACAGACGCCTTTTTCGCTTTTCCGGTGTAGTAATCGCGCTGTTTTTTGAAGGCGCGGATCATTTCGGCTGCGTTGTTGAAAATGGGGAAATCGAGATTCTGCTTGATCTTCGATATCGTCGCGGAAAGACCGAAGAGGCATATCCCGAGAGGTTTTCCTGATGATAAAATCGTTCCGGCCACTTCCTTGGAAAGATCCGTGTGGAACATCTTATAAAAAATATCCTCGCCCCGCGGCATTTCGGGCCATTGCGTGACGAACACCGCACCGTCAACGTTAGAGTTATGCATGACGGAGAAGAAAATGTTGGGGTAGGCCTTTGTATCATAAATATCGCCCATATCGAGAGGATTGGAGAAATTAATGACTCCGGCGTTAGACGTCTCTTTTAGGGTGTCGTAAAACGAGGTGCCGGGATCGGCAAACTCAAAGCCCGACTCTTCACAGAGATCCGCCATCATTACCGTAAATCCACCCGCGGGAGACATGATCATCATCCGGTTGCCTCGCATCGGCGGCAGTTCGAAAACCTTGGCCATGGAAATAAAATCATTAAAGTGATTAATGCGGATAATGCCGGCACGTTCGAAGGCAGTGTTGATGATGTCTTCGTTGTTCGTCAAAGCAGCGGTATGGCTCATGGCCGCTTTTTGACCGGCTGAAGTCGTATTGGATTTCAGGATTATGATCGGCTTGTCAATTCGCGAAGCCGCTTCGATCAGACGGTCTCCCCGGGGAATGCTTTCCAGGTACATCCCGATGACTTTGGTTTCCGGGTCGCGGCCGAAATACTCCAGAAAATCTACTTCATCGAGGTCCAGCTTATTGCCTATGCTGGCGAATTTTGCCATACCCACATTGTCATTAGTCATTAGATTCCAGAGCATGAGTCCCACGCCGCCGCTTTGCGAAATGATCGACAGCCCCCCCTTTGGTGGGCTGAAGGATGGTACAAACGGAAGGCACAATCCGTTTGCCGTGTTGGCAACGGTGACTCCATTGGGCCCTACAAAACGGATGCCGTATTGCCGGGCTTTCTGAAGTACAATCTCCGAAAGTTTTTTGCCTTCTTCTCCGGATTCATTGAATCCTCCGGAGGGAATGGCCATCCGTTTCACTCCTGCCTTGCCACAGGAGTCGATGACTTCCGGGATCAACCTTGCGGGAATCATAATAAAAACCAGATCCGGCACCACAGGCAGATCCTGTATGTCCTTGTACATCTTGATGCCGTCCACATGAGCATCCCCGACACGGGGATTGATCCCGAAAATACGCCCCTTGTATCCCCAGCGAATGAGATTTTCCAGTACGATGCGGGGTATATTGTGTGCACTTGACGATAACCCGACAATCGCAATGGATTCCGGGTAGAATAGTTTTTCCATTTCATTCCTCCGATAAAAGAATAAACCAGAATATTTATTTCATTTTGTCCTTCACTACGCAGCCAGGTCGCCGCTTGAAGTTGGATGAAGTATATGAAGATCAATCTTTCCTGTCAATGAAAACTGATTCGAGTCTGATTAAATTGATCTTCATTGTCACATGATTGAATTTCAATCACCGGCAGGAAGGTTGAATCAGGATGATCATTTGAATCAAAAGACAGGGTAAACTATTCGGGTTTTATTGACATAATCCCCTTGACTCACATAATCCTCCTGCGTATACTCGATTCCCATCGGAGAAAGGTTAATTCAATGCGGGTTTCAACCATTTTCAGAATCCATCTACCGATACTTATGATTTTTTTGATGGCCGGCTGTGCCGGTGTCAAAGTATCCTTCGTAGACAGCAGTGATTACATGGCGCTCCGTCGCGGAGACGTTCTTACAACCGGCAAGCTCAGTGTTTATACCGGCGCTGCGTTGCAGGTGATCGGGATTGATAAAAAAACATGTAGCAATCAGAGCGTCGTCTGTCGCAAAGCCTTGATGGAAACGATAGGATTGCACAGCGAAAAGCGCTTATCGGCACTTTCAGAACTGTGGCTGCAGGAAGCCATGAAACTTGATAAGCAGCGAAGAGACAGTGAGCATATTGAAGGCATCCTGAATGCTTATCTGGAAACCGCGAGACACGCCTATGCATACATGTTTTGGACGAAGCGCACACCCAGCATGCGGGCCCTTGAGGACCGGCAGGCGCAGGTGCGCGACTACTACAACTTTGCCGTGCAGCAGACGCTTTCCGCCATTTATGAGTATTATGGCAGGCCCCATCCGACGAACATTGATGTTATGAAGGATGTTCATCTACAATCCAGAAACTGGAAAATCACTATACAGACACGGGATGTGCGTTACGCATCAAGGCGGACGATCCCTGAAGATTTAATACCCGCATCTTCACTGTCCTTTCGCGGTCTGCGCAATCAATACCGTCGCGACGGACTGGGGGCTGAGTTTGTGGCGGTGACTTCCAATCGTGTTGTTGACACACAAAGCGCGGAAGTGCCTTTCAGTGAAACGCCGTTTCCAGCCATCACTGCAGTGATGAGTTTCCCGGGCACCAGTGTGGATGAGGTGCTCAATGCGCAGGAAGCGTTCATCACGGTTTATGATCCTTATAACCGAGAGAGCATAGATCTGGCGGATGCAAAGGTCCCTCTTGCAGCCAATTTTACCTCGGCATATGGACTATGGCTGGCCCGATCCGGCTTCGCCTCCCAGTCGCTGCTCACTTTAATCGGAAGGGGAGAGGTTCTGGAGATACCTCGGGTATATCTCCTTCAGCCGTACAATCCGGATCGCCGGATTGTCATCATGCTGCATGGATTGGCCAGCAGTCCCGAGGCCTGGATCAATCTGGCCAACGAGGTGTTGGGCGATGAAACCCTGCGTCAGAATTACCAGATCTGGCAGATTTATTACCCGACAAACGCCCCCATCGCGTTTAACAATATCGAGATTCACAAAGCCATCCGGAAATCGCTTGTGCATTTTGATCCTGAAGGCACAGCGCGTGCCTCAAAGGATATGATGCTGATTGGCCACAGCATGGGAGGCATCCTGTCGCGGCTGATGGTATCCTCATCTGAAGACCGTTTGTGGGATGCTTTTCTGAAAAAGTACCCGCTGGAAGGCAGTCGGCTGGAAACCGCACAAAAGGAGCTCAGACCATACATGGTATTTGACGCATTGCAGCAGGTTGGCAGAGTGATCTTCATTGCGACTCCGCACAAGGGCACACCCCTGGCTGAAATCGCTCCCGTACGCTGGATAGCCGGTATTGTAACCGTGCCCTTATCGGTTATGGGGCGTTTCACCGAAGTCGCCAGGCTGTTGGTTGATCCGGGGTCAGCCAATCCGGTTTCGTTGACGCGGCCGTTCAACAGTATCGACAACCTCAGCAGCCACGATCCTTTCATCAGGGCGGTGGCGGATATACCGGTTTCGTCACGGGTGCGCTACCATTCGATTATCGGATGCATCACTCCTGATCTTCCTCTTTATGAATCCAATGACGGTGTTGTCCCTTACTCGAGCGCTCACCTTGACGGATCTGACTCCGAACAGGTGATCCAATCCGGACACAGCGTCCAGGAAACGCCTGAAGCCATCATTGAAATCCGCCGCATTATGCATCTGCATCTGAAAGAGCCCGCCAAAGAATCAAGCGGCATGAAGACAGCCCTGCAGTAAAAAAGCAGATGAACGGTTTGAAACATGTACGCCTATTTATATCGATGAGATAACCAGAGATCATCTTCCCCCGGTAAAACTTCTGAAAGTTTTTATCCTCTTGACACAAGATCCGTTTTTGTGTTTTTGTATAATTACAATCTCATACGGAAACATGTGTCAAACTGCAAAGAGGGTAAATCTGGAATGCAAATTGCTGGTTATGGCAATAAGTACGAGGATACTGTTTATGATATGTCCCCATTGCGGTTATGAGCGAAAGAAAAGCGATGATATCATCAAAGCGACGGAATGTCCTAAGTGCGGAATAATATACAGCAAATGGGAACAGGGTTCCATTTCGGAAGATCAAAGGCCTGTTTCTGAGGATTCTGCAAAGCCAGCCACCGGACCCGTTCCCCAAAAGAAAAGTTCCGTTGAACGGTTGGTGATTTACGCCGTTGCGGGTGTTATTTTAATCATTTTTCTGCATGCTTTTGCTGTTCCATATATAACCAGATTATCTCAGTCCGATAAAAAAAACGTTGATCAAATCATGAAAGAACCTCCATCGATGGAGAGCCCTCAACCATTAGCCGTTCAGGGCGAGCCCGCATACAACAAATCAGGTCTTCCTTCGGTTGACTCGCCAGTTCAGAAAGAACTTACAATTACGGATATCATTCATGCCAACCGGGAGAGCGTGGTTACCGTAAAGACTGCCGCAGGAATCGGAAGCGGTTTTTTTATCAATCGGGAAGGTCATATCGTAACCAACAAACATGTACTGCCGAATCCGGATGGAGCTGAAATCAAAACGATCAGTGGAAATGTGTATAGAATTCAGAAAGTAATTCATGAAGATTCAGCGGCCGACCTGGTGATAGCATCAACCGATGCAACATCCCGTGAATCGAAACCGGTGAGCATCAACGCGGCTTTGCCTAATGTCGGGGAAAAGATCATTGTCATTGGCAGTCCTCTGGGTCTGGAACAGACGGTTTCCGATGGCATTGTTTCAGCCTTGAGAAGCAATCAGCAATCCATAGAGTTTATCCAGATTACGGCCCCTGTTTCTCCGGGAAACAGCGGTGGCCCCCTGCTTAATATGCGCGGGGAGGTGATTGGTGTGGCAACGTTTCAGTATAGTTCAGGACAGAATCTGAATTTCTGTGTCGCAGCATCAAGAATTGCCGGTTTGCAGCAGGGATTCAATCCATCTTCCTCACAGGCTTCCAGTGATCAAAGACAAATGCCTCACTCCAACGATGTATACTGCTACCTGGATTCGAACGGGCAGGTTTCTTTTGTCAACTGGAAAACAGGGACGCTGATTTCACGCCCTGACGGCAGTCTGGACGCAAAAAAATATGAACAGTGGGTGCTGGAACAGATCGGTGGAAATCCGGACAATATTAATCCGGAAAAGGAAGCCCGTGAAGACCTTGAACGCAACCGGGAAAATCTCTTCAAAAGCGTCTTTCCCGGCAGGTCATTTAATGATTCTGATTTAACACCGGCTGAAAAGGAATGGCTGGAAAGAAGGTATTACCGGCATTATGTGGAGGCTTATAATCAATCGATAAGCCGCCGCAATGACGCCGTGCGAAAATATCGAATGCTGGTGAATGAATTCATTCGATTCAATGCCTCACGAAGATGAATGGTATGGATATAAAAAACGCTGACTCTGCGGTTGACCAGAAACTCAGCGTTTTTTTGTGTCCAAGACAGGCAGAATAAGAACTATTCAAGAATTGCCAATACCTGACCTTCGTTGACGGAATCGCCAACTTTTACTTTAATTTCCTTGATGGTTCCAGCGCCCGGTGCGTACACGGGGATTTCCATTTTCATGGCGTCCATGATGATGACTTCATCTTCTTCCTTGACCTGATTGCCGACACTTACGGTAATACCGGCGATTTTCCCCGGCATGGGGGCTGTAATTTCCATGCTCATCTTTTCCCTGTGCCTCCATCGTTGTAAAATTTTTTATCCTGTCAATATTTGATCATGCTTTTTTTGGGGAAGCCTGATCAAACTGGAGGAGATTTTTACCGTAAAATCCGGGACAGGTCAATATATTTATCCGGGAGAGTGAAGATTACACAAATGTTGACTATTCATGCCTGAGAGCATCAATGGGGTTCATTAATGAAGCTTTGTAGGCAGGGTAGAAACCAAAAAAAATACCTACCAGACCGGAAAAGCCAAAAGACATCAGGATGGAAAAAGACGAAATCAATATTGTCCATTCTGCAAAGAAAGACAATAATTCTGCAGCGACAATGCCCAGAATAACACCAATCAGACCACCGATGAGAGAGAGAATCAGCGCTTCAATGATAAACTGTGTACGAATATCCCATGATTTAGCGCCCACCGCCATACGGATGCCGATTTCACGTGTTCTTTCCGTAACCGACACCAGCATGATATTCATGATGCCGATGCCGCCTACCAGCAGCGACACACTGGCAATGGCAGCAAGCAAAAGCGACATGACACGGGAAGCCTCCTCCGCCATCTGCATCATCTGCGTGAGGTTACGGACGGTGAAATCGTCATCCTGATTCGGACCGATACGATGTCTCTGCCTGAGCAGTTCCTTGATCTGTGTTTCTGCTCTTTCCAGATCCTCCGCGCTTTTGGCTTTGACCATGATCTGTCGCACGGTTCCCGGAAGGAACCTGCCAAACAGGTTTCTTTGTGCAGAGGATATCGGTACATAGACAACATCGTCCTGATCCTGTCCCATCATGGACTGGCCCTTACTGGCCAGAACGCCGATCACCGAGTAAGGTATTTTTTTAATCCGGATTGTTTTATTCATTGGATCATCATTCCCAAAGAGGTTGTCCACCACGGTTTGACCCAAGATGCACACCTTGGTGGCACTGCGGATATCCTGTTCATAGAAATTTCTGCCGGAGGAAAGGGTCCAGTCTCTTACCTCCAGCATACCTTCATCCGTTCCGTAAACAATGGATGCCCAGTTTTGATTGCCGTAAACAATTTGTGCGCTGCCGTTGATAATCGGCGCGGTGGTCGCTACCGAGGAACACTCGTTTTTGATGGCTTCAGCATCAGATCGGGTCAGATTCTGGAAAGAACCGCTGCCCAGGCGAATACCGCTGGTGGTTGTCGAACCGGGCATAACCATGATCAGGTTGCTGCCGACCGTAGCGATCTGTTCAGATATTTTATTGCTGGCACCTTTTCCTACAGCCAGCATGGTGATGACCGCCCCGACACCGATAATGATGCCCAGCATGGTTAAGGCTGAGCGCATCTTGTTGACACGCAGGGCACGCAGTGAAATCTTAACGGTCGACGGAATATTGATCATGGCCTGTTTTCCTTATCGCTGACGATCTTTCCATCGAGAAAACGAATGATACGCTTACTGAAGGCCGAGATGTCCGGTTCGTGTGTCACCAAGACAATAGTGATGTGTTTCTCTTCATTGAGCCGGACAAAAAGCTCCATAATTTCTATGCTTGTTTTGGTGTCCAGGTTGCCCGTCGGTTCGTCAGCCAGCAAAAGCGGCGCATTGTTGACCAGGGCCCGGGCGATGGCCACCCGCTGCTGCTGTCCGCCGGAGAGCTGATTGGGATTGTGATACTGCCGACCTTCCAGTCCCAAGAGTTTAAGCGCCTCTCTGGCTTTATCCTTACGGTCTTTTGGAATATGTTTGCTGTAGAGCAGGGGCACTTCAACATTTTCCAGAGCTGTCGTGCGTGACAGGAGATTGAAGCCCTGAAAAACAAACCCGATTTTTTCATTGCGAATTTCCGCCAGCGCGTCATGGTCCATAACGCTTACGTCGATGCCGTCAAGCAGGTAACGGCCGGCTGTCGGCTCATCCAGGCAGCCAATCACGTTCATAAAGGTGGATTTGCCCGAGCCGGATGGACCCATTACGGAGACAAATTCTCCTGAAGAAATCTGTACGGACACCTTATCCAGCGCATATACGACACTGTCACCGACTTCATATTTTTTTTCCAGTTGATCTGTTACAATAAGAGCCATTATCTTAAAACCTCGGTCCGCGACCTTGCGGTGGGCCGGGAGATTGGGCATTCTTTTTTTGATTATTGCTCTTCACTTCAACAATAATGTGATTGCTTTCGTTGAGATTTCCGGAAACGACTTCTGTAAATCGATTATCGCTGATGCCGATCGTCAGAGGTACACGTTTCGGTTTCTTATGATCCAGTACCCAGACACCAGGACCTTTGGGAGATGCCGCTCTCAGCTCCTTATCCATGATCTTTACTCTCAGTGCAGCGTTGGGGATGCGTAAAATATCTTTTTTGTCATCAATAACAATCGAAACGTTCGCTGTCATACCGGGTTTGAGTTTTAACTCCGGGTTATCCACCTTAACAATCACGGCATAGGTCACGACATTTTGTACAGTTGTCGGCGAATTGCGGATTTCCGAAACGTTTCCTTTGAACGTCATGTCCGGGTATGCGTCCACTGTAAAGGTTACCGGTTGGTTCATTTTTATCCGGCCGATATCCGCCTCATCGATGTTGGCATCAATCTGCATTTTTTTCAGATCCTGGGCGATGGTAAAAAGAGTCGGTGTCTGGAAACTGGCGGCAACGGTCTGTCCGACATCAACACTGCGCGAAATGACTGTGCCATCGACCGGGGAGAGAATTTGCGTGTTGCGAAGATTGGTTTGTGCCAGACTTAAAGCGGCTTGCGTCTGTGCAACCTGAGCTTCGGACGCTTTAACCTGGGCCAGGGCAGAGAGGTAATTGGTTTCAGATGTGTCCAGGTCGCTTTTGGAAATGAAGTTCTTCCCGTAGAGGATTTTATTTCTCTTAAAATTTGTAAGAGTGTCGCGTACGGCAACCCTGGATTTTTCCAAATTGGCCCTGGCGAGTGATACATTGGCGGAAGCCTGCGCTACCTGCGCTTCAGTTGATGCCGGATCAATTTGCGCCAGAAGCTGGCCTTTTTTTACAGGAGAGTTGAAATCAACAAAAAGCTGCTTAATCGTGCCTGATACCTGCGTGCCGACAAGCACGGTGGTGACGGCATTGACGGTTCCAGTGGCCGAAACGGTCGAGCGGATATCGCCACGATCTGCTGTCTGTGTTATGTATTTCGGCGTCTTCGCATCTTTTGTAAAATAATAAACAATACCGGCGAGGATAAGAATCAGGACAACAACCGCAATAATTATTTTTTTCATTATTTCACTCCAATGGCTTTTTCCAGACTGGCCTGGGCAATGTTGAAGTCGGTCAAAGCGGTGATGTATGTCATTTTAGCATTATAGCGTTTGATCAGGGCATCCGTGATTTCAATAGAGCTGCCGACACCGGTTGCATATCGTCCGCGGGCAAGTTCAAGGGTCTCCTCGGCCTGTCGCACGATGGTCTTGCCCGCTTCAATGCGCTCAAAAGCTTCCCTGCGGTTCAGCCAGGCGGATTGCACTTCAAGATAGATTTGCTGCCTGAGGGATTCTTCATTAGCCTGAGCAACCTCCAGATTAGCTTTGGCTTCATCAACGGCATACTTGGTGGAAAGACCGGTGAAAAGAGGGAAGGTCAATGCAACACCTACATTCCATGATTTGTCCATGGATGTGTCTTCTCCGGTATAACCATAAGCGGCATTGCCGGAGAGTACGGGAAGATAATCTCTTCTGATTAGATCAATGCTCTTTTCCAGGGCATATTTTTTAGAGGTGGTGGACAGAATTTCCGGCCGGTTTTCATAAGCCTGTGAAAGAGCGGCTTCAAAAGAAATATCCTCCTGGGCAACCAGAAATTCCTCTTTGACATCATATTCCGGGGCGGATATGACCCCCATGGCCTGTTTCAGCGTAACAAGTGCGATGCGAAGGGCGTTTTGAGCGGAAATCAATTGGATGCGGGCGTTGCTGAGGTTAACCTCAGCGCTGGTGACATCGATTTTCGAGCTTTTTCCTGTTTCAAAAAAGGCCTTGGCAACGTCAAAGTGCTGCTGGAACTGGTTCATCGTTTCCACCGCTACTGTCTCGCTCATTTTTGCTTTGAGAAAAGAGTAGTAGGACTGCTTTACGCCGAGAATGATGGATGCGGTCACATTTTGAAAATCCGCCTCGGCTGATTCTTTTTGCAGGCTTTGTATCTGAACCCTCGTGTAAGTTTTGCCGAAATCAAAAATCGTTTGATTAAGGTTCAACGTGTTAGAATAATGATTATAAGGATCGCTCCTAAGCGATGTGTCGGCCGGACCGATGCGCGAATAGCCGGACTGAAAGGTGATCTGGGGAAAATATCCGGCCCGGGCCTGGCCGATTTTGCTTTCGGATTGCCTGATTGTACCACTTGCCGCGTTGAGCGCAGGATGATTTTTCAAGGCAATATCAATACACTGCTGCAGGGTCAGCACATCGCCTTTTTGAATCGGATCGGCAGCCCACAGGTTTTGACTGGCAATCAAAAACAATAAAAAGATGTAAACGATTATTTTCTTCATTTTTATTTAGAATCCATATCAGAAAGACTGTTATCTTTTTAACATAAGTTCAAAAGTCGATAAAGACAAACATGAATCCATGGGTTTGTCCGCTTATCCGCTGCTTTGCTGGTCATGACTCAATTCAATCTTTATGCCAGAATCCTTTACAG
>CAZXIP010000028.1:0-13988 GCA_964640755.1 uncultured Smithella sp.
CGTATTTGATGTTGTGTCCTCCGATGTGCACACCGCTGAAGCCCATGCCTTTGAGAATGGCATACATCCGGGCGGCGCGAAGGATTCTGGCGCCTTGGCCCTTGTCAGGGTCGTTCCGTTCGCGATCCAGGTCTGCCAGCAGTTTATCGGTAACGACCGATCCGGGCAGATCGTTGCGGTTCATCATTTTGGCTGCTCCGAACGGCAGGATGTAGATGTTTCCGATCAGTGGAATGTCGAAGCCGTTTTGTTTCATGTAAAGCAATACTTCATGAAATTTTCTTGCGTCATATCCCAGCTGTGTGACGATAAATTGCGCGCCGGCTTCAATCTTTTTTTTCAGTTTGCTGTACTGGACGATCTGCTCCGCTTCTGTTGCCTTGAAGGGAGAGACAACCGCCCCGGCAAAAAAATCGGCGGGTCGGTGACGGATGGTGTCTTTTATTCCCGGATATTCAAGCCCGCCGTTCATGTCCGATATCAACTGCAGGACATGGATCGGATCCAGATCAAAAACAGGCGCGGGCCTTCCGCTGTAACCCGAAACCGGGTAATCACCGCTCATGACCAGTAGGTTTCGGACGCCTGCGCGATCCAGAGCGTACAGGCTGCTTTCCATGGCATTGCGGTTCTTGTCTTTGCAGGTAAAATGAACGAGTGGTTCGATGCCCAGCTTGACGATTTCACTTCCCATGAAATCGGCGGACATGGCCGGGGTTCCTCCCGGATTGTCGGTGAGGGTCAGGGCGTAAATATTGCTATTGGAAGCCGCCTGACCGGCCAGGGCCAGTGCTTTATCCTGTGCTACTTCCCTGGCGCCTCTTCCGGGAACAAGCTCCCAGGTAACCGGGAATACGGAGGGGTTCAATAAAGCGTCCTTGAATCGATTTTCCTGCATCGCTGTCCTTCATTTTGGTTTTTAATTAGTGGAGAAAATCGCATGTACAAAAGAGCTTGTCAACCATTTTTATAAAAAGCTCAATGATCGAGATACAAGATACAAGGGACAAGGGGCAAGGGACAAGGAATGCTTCGACAGGCTCAGCGACCAAAGGAACAAGATGATCTTTCAACTTTAACCTTTAACCTTGCTCCTTGAACCTCATCTTTCTTAGATGTTGCAGTTGTCGTGGAAATTTGATAATTTGAATCATGCATTCGGTAATGACAAAGCAAATGAGAAGACTGCTATTCTGTTTGGCGATTATTTTGTCTTTGTTCTTGTCTGCTCAAGGGTTTGCCGCAACCGAAATCACAAATGTCCGTCATTGGGCGGCACCGGATCACACGCGCGTTGTTTTTGATCTCAGTGCCGATGCGGACTACCAGTTCAAAATCAATGAAAATACACTCATTCTGAATTTTTCAGGGGTCTCGCTGCATTCATCGCTGCCTGCAGAAAAGCTGATTGATAAACCCGGGATCAGTAAGATCCTGTTCCAATCCGCAGGCCGCGATAAATCTGTCATTACAATTATTTTGGGGCCGCACATCAAGACGGAAGTATTCAAACTGAAAAAATTTATGGATAAGCCTGACCGTGTCGTTGTGGATATTATCGTTGGGCAGGCGGCGGTTAAGGAGGAAATTCCGCAGGAACCTGTCAGGGTCCCGTCTGTGAAAAGAAGGGTGATTGTCATTGACCCCGGTCACGGCGGGGAAGATCCCGGTGCCATTGGCCAGAGCGGAACGTATGAAAAGCATGTCGTACTGGCAATCAGCCGGGACATTAAAAAAGCGATTGACAGAATGCCCGGATATCGCGCGGTATTGACCCGTGACGGAGACTATTATGTGTCTTTCAGCAGGCGTCTGAATGTGGCCCGAAAGACAAATGCACATCTTTTTATCAGTGTGCATGCCGATGCGGCCAGAAACCGCCAGGCCAGGGGCAGTTCCGTGTATTGTCTGTCTACGGGCGCTGCGAGCAATGAAGCCGCCAAACTGCTGGCGAACAACGAAAACCTTTCCGATATCATCGGCGGCGTGCCCGAAGGTGAAGGCAACAATCAATCCGGCGAGATCATCCTGAACATGTTTCAGACGAATACCATCAATCTTTCTAAAACATACGCTTCTCATTTGCTTGATCAGCTCGGCCGTGTTCACTGCCTGAAGTATCCCCAATTCCATGAGGCGCCTTTTCGTGTTTTAAAGCTGCTGGATATTCCGGCCGTGCTCCTGGAAACCGCATTTCTCTCCCATGACGAGGAAGAGCAGCTGCTGAAAACAAGGAAATTCAGAAAAACCATTGCTTCAGCAGTTGCGTCGTCCGTATCTGAATATTTTTCGAGTTCGTCTCCTGCTGTGATGACTGCGGATGCTGACAAAACACAAGACACACCACCCGAACCCGGGTTAAAAAAGACCTCAGAAGCAAAACATTTAGCGGCAAAAACGATTACCTATCGCGTGAAACCCGGTGATAACCTGAACGCTATTGCCAGGAAGCATGAAACAACCCTGGCGGGGCTTTTAAAGCTGAATCATATAAAAATTGACGATCCCCTCTACGTCGGACGTAAAATTCTTGTTCCGGTTGGAGCGCCTGAACCGGGTGCCGGAAAGTCCCTGAAAAGATATACGGTAAAAAAAGGCGATACGATGTTTTCTCTGGCCAAAAGCTGCTCCATTACTGTCGAAGAGCTGCGGCGCATCAACAACATGTCGGATGCCGATTCTTTGTTGCTGGGGCAGAAAATTAAATTGCCTCAATAGAGCCGTCATGTTGGAAACGATGCACCCGGAAATAAATTAATGACTGTTTCAAGGAGGTGAACATGACAGCAGCAACCGAACAGGCGTTGAGCGGATTGCGCGATCTTTCCATGATCAAATGGTACATTATTCCTCTTTTGGCCATTGTCTTTTATGTTTATTCGCGTGAAATCAAGGATGCGAGAAAGACCGGCGACTGGAATGCAGTTCTGGCCGGGTTGACCATTTTTGGTGTGGATTTCTTCAACGAGACCTGGAACGGATGGGTCCTTCATTTTACACAGCGTTCTGCTTTCTGGACAACCCCCGGTGACACTGCACTGCGCACGATGGTCGGATGGAATATCGAAATCATGTTCATGTTTTTGCTGGTGGGCATTATTTATTACAATACGCTTTCTGAAAGCAAAAAAGAGAAAATACTGGGGCTTCCCGAAAAATGGTTCTGGGCTATCGGATACAGCGTTTTTTGCGTCTTTGTGGAATGCCTGCTGAATATCGGCGGGCACCTTGTCTGGGAGTATCCTTTCTGGTACCTGTCCTTCAAAGGTGTCTGGCTGATTTTCCTGATCGGCTACTTCCACTTCTTCTGCTTTGCCATTTTGGTGATCAGTCTCAAATCGATGAAAGCCAAGTTGACGACCCTCGGCATCATTTATGCTGTGCCCATTGTAATGAACATCCTTGCTTTCGGATTCTGGGGCTGGCGGTATTAAAAACGACGGTGCATCATGCACTGTCTTTCCGACAGTGCATGATGCAGTGATTGTTTCACAGGCTACTGTATTCTTCGACAACCCTGTTGTATTTTTCGTGGATCATTTTTCGATCAAACTCCCAGAAGTGGGCCAGCATTATTTCCTGTTCGGATTTGCTGAAATATTCCTGGCAGGGATAAAAGAAATGCTTGTCTTCCTTCTCGATGTGTTTAGGATAGAAGATTCCCAGTTCACGTGCCAGGCGGATGATATCGCCAAGTTTCTCTTCCTCCCCCGATAAATATGCCGCTTTAGCTGCAACAATCTGTGCTGTGGTTTTTCTGCCCCAGACATGTTCATCAAGTAGCTCCTGCATGGTTTTTTTCAGTTCGGCCGTCAGTTCTTTTTGAGCCAGATCCCGAAACAGAATCTCTTCTTCTTTGCCGTGATGGGTCCGGTCCGCATACATGCGAATGAAATCAACAGCCGCGTCAATGATTAAAGGATTGATCTTTTTTTCAGTCTCCGCCCTGTCTATGTGCCGCATCATATGGCCAAGCATTTTTTCAATCAGGCGATGCTCCCACATCAAAGGTCCGATAGGCTTCATTGCTTCATCCTCCTTTTTTCTTCTATTATGATAGTGTATCAGTGAATATCTGTACCGTCCGTATTATTCATTATAACATGTTTTGATACGGGGAACCATAATTAATCCGGCGCAGAAGGGCAACGATCTCTTCTGAGAGGCGTGGATAGCTATTGCAACTTGGTTGCAATTTTGGTACACCCGCAACCGGTACAGAGAGAAACTGTCAGGATGAATCCCATACATGTGCTGCGCGCCGAACAGGCATTGTCGTGCCAAGTCGCATTCAAAGGATAACGCGACGACGATGCCAACAAAGTTAGCCAAAGACCGGGTGCGCATTCCGCAAGGAAGCGCAAAAAGAAACTGTTCCTTCCCTACCGGTAGTTGCCACTCTGAAATTGGCAACTACATGTGACTTGGTATCAGGATGCCTTGGAACATTGACATCACGGAAACAGTTGCCAGAAAAAAGGATCGTCAATGATGAATGCAAAAAAAATATTGCTGCTGCTCATGATCGGGCTTTTATTCACTGTGAGCTGCAAACAGGAAGACAGGCCCGCAGGGGGAAATCCCCGCTTGGAAGTTATTGCTACAATTTATCCTGTCTATGATTTTGCCCGCAATGTCGGTGGTGACAGGATCAATGTTACCATGCTGCTGCCGCCTGCATCCGACGCTCATCATTATGAGCTGAAACCGGATGACATCATGCGGATTGGTAAAACAGATATTTTTCTTTTTACCAGTTTTGAAATGGAGAACTGGGCCCGCAAAGTGATTGATGCTATCGCTGACAAAACGAACATGATGGCGGTCGAAACAGGGCAGGGTGCTTCTTTTCTGCCTTTGCCGGAGCATCATGAGCATCAATCAGGGAATCGGTCCGGAGTGAAGAAAAATATCATCAATCACGGGGCCAAGTCAGATCCGCATATCTGGCTGGACTTCGATAACGCGCAGAAAATGATTGACAACATCACAAAAGCTTTCATCCGCAAGGATCCGAAAAACAGTGCGTTTTATGAACAAAACGCGCGGGACTATAAACTCAGGCTGATCGAGCTGGATAAAAAATATCGTGAGCAGTTATCCAACTGCAGGACAAGAACCATCCTGCATGCAGGTCACTGGGCCTTTGCTTATCCCGCCAGCCGGTACCGTTTGCAGTACATGGCCGCCTATAATATGTCGGCTGATGCGGAACCTTCACCGCAGCAGATCCTGGCGTTGATTGAAAAGGTCAAAGGACAAAAGCTGCCGTATATTTACTACGAGGATCTTGCGGCGCCAAGGCTTGCCGAAACCATTGCCTCCGAAACCGGGGCGGGCCTGCTCAAACTCAGCAATGGACAGGACATCAGCAAAAAAGACATTCAAAGCGGTGTGTCCTTCGTGTCTCTGATGGAAAGAAATCTGGAAAATTTAAAAAAGGGAATGCAATGCCCGTAATTCGTGTTGATGATTTGACCTTCCGATACAACGGCATCGATGTGATCAGCAACATTTCTTTTGCCGTGGAAGAGGGGACCTATCTGGGGATTGTGGGACCCAACGGTTCCGGCAAAAGCACGCTGATTAAAAACATACTGGGCATTTTACGGCCAGAGAAGGGCAGGGTTGAACTATTCGGCATGCCTATCGGCAGCTTCCGGCAGTGGGGGAAAATCGGTTATCTGCCGCAGCGTCTCAGTGCCTTGAACACTCATTTCCCCGGGACAGTTGAAGAAATTGTTCAAATGGGTTTGACTCAAAAAGATGCGGCCGCTCTAAAACGCACACTCGAGATGATGGCGATCGGCCACCTCGCATCACGTTTGATCGGGGAACTGTCTTACGGAGAGCAGCAGCGGGCCATGCTGGCCAGGGCGCTCATCCGGCGACCGGAGTTGCTGATCTTTGACGAACCGACCACGGCATTGGATCCGGAAACACGGGAAATGTTTTATTCACTCACCGCTGAGATGAGCCGGCGGGAAGGAACCACGGTGATTCTCGTGACGCACGATATCGGCGTCATCGGTCAGTACGCGCACAATCTGCTTTATCTGGACAAGCAAGTCATCTTTTCGGGTACATTCAAGGACTTTTGCTCTTCCCGGGACATGGCCGGAATTTTTGGCCCGTCAAGTCAGCATATCATCTGCCATCAACACGACCGGTCCAGAGGGGGTATTTGATGGATTTGATTGAAGTCATGCGATACGGATTTGTCCAGAGGGCAATGATCGCGGGTGCCCTGATTGCCGCCGTTTCAGCGCTTCTGGGAATGTTCCTCGTTCTGCGGAGGTTTTCCCTGATTGGTGACGGTCTGGCTCACACGACATTCGGCAGCGTGGCCGTCGTCCTTTTAATCGGTGTAAGTCCCCTTTATGTTACCCTGGCGGCACTTCCGCTGGTGATCCTCTCCTCACTGGCTATTTTCAAGTTAACATCGTCCCGGAAGATCAATGCGGATGCGGCCATCGGGATCGTTTCTTCACTGGGGATTGCGATTGGCATTATCCTGGCCAGTTTATCCGGAGGATTCAACGTTGATCTATTCAGCTATCTATTTGGAAATATTTTGACGGTCAACAATACCGAACTGATTCTTGCCTTTATTGTATTTGTGGTTGTTGCGGCCGTTGTCGTGTATTTCTATGATGATCTTTTCGCACTGACCTTTGATCAGGATCTGGCTTACAGTATGGGAGTCAAAACCAGGCGGATCAATATCATTCTTTTCCTGCTCACAGCCGTTGCCGCTGTTCTGGCCATGAAGGTTGCCGGTATCATGCTGGTTTCCGCGCTGCTGATCCTGCCCGCGCTCACCGCTCTGCAGCTGTCCGTGAGTTTCCGGAAAACGATGGCGGCCGCGGTCGGATTTGCTGTTGGCGCAGTTCTTTGCGGAATTGTTCTGGCTTTCATGTTGAATCTGCCGGCCGGTGCAATGATTGTCCTTTTGAATATCTGTTTTCTTTTCGTGATTTTCGCGGCTAAAAAACTCTCCGTACCGAGGAGGTAAAGCACGGTGTCGGTGGTTAAAATTTTTGCATCGTTTCCCAATCTTCTTTTCATTTTGGCCGTTGTGCCGGGAGTTTATCTGCCGCAGGCCTTGCCTGTGCTTTCCTTTTTGGTTTTGCCGGCATTGATGATTGCACAAACATTGACCCTGCTTCGTTTTCCCGGCGGTTTTTTTAATGAGCCCAGAAAACTTATTCCCGGAGCCCTCTGGGGCAACCTGATGAACTATCTCATTTTTGGGAATCTGATTATCCTGGGAAGCATTTTCCTTATACAGGATGAGAAATTATGGATCGGCCTGGTCCTGGTTGCCGCCGTTCCTCCTGCGGTGGCAGTCCTGCCCCTGGGAATGAAGCTGAAAGCCGATAGATTGTTAACCCTGGCAGGCATTGCCGGAGCTTATGCGGGTGCAATCATTCTGATGCCGCTGATTGGCATCGCTTTTCTAAAATTTATCCCGGTTCATTATGACAAATTACTGATATTATTCTTTACTTTGGTCGTGCTGCCGCTTCTCCTTTCACGTATAGCAGTTGATCGAAACTGGGATTCCCGGATCATGCAGCATCACGGTACCATCTCCAATGTCTGTTTCTTTATTGTGTTTTACGCTCTGGCAGCCAGTAATTCAAGTCTGATCAGGGAATGGCCCGTGGAAATCATACTGATATCCGTTCTCGCGTTTAGCGTCATCTTTCTGATCAGTCTTGTCCTCATGCTGATCGGCTGGTTTTATAAAATATCCCCTCCAAAAATCACATCGCTCATGCTGTTAGGAACCATGAAAAATTATGGATTGGCCGGCGGGGTTGCCCTATTCATTTTCAGTCATGAAGCGGCTTTGCCTGCTTTGATCTTTTCCGTTTTCATGTTTTCTCAGGTGGTTGTGATGAAAGTCATAGCGCGAAAAGATTTGCCGGATCAGAAATCGGAATCACCGCCTCCGGGTAACTAACATTTGACAAAACGCTCAGGCTGCCTATACTAATCTCTAACAACCACAGAAAGGAGATTAAGATATGGCCGTAAATTTACCCGAGCTGCCTTACGCGAAAGATGCGCTGTCCCCCTATGTCAGCGCAAAGACTTTGGAATTCCATCATGGGAAACATCACAAAACGTATGTGGACAACTTAAATAAATTGATTGACGGAACCGATCTGGAGGGGAAGACACTTGAAGAAATCATCGTCAGTTCCGCAAAGGATACCGCCAGAGTTGGCATATTCAACAATGCCGCACAGGTCTGGAATCATTCTTTTTACTGGAAATGCCTGAAACCGCAGGGAGGAGGCGCTCCCACGGGGGCTATTGCCGCCAAAATTGATGATGCCTTTGGCAGTTATGATAAGTTTACGGAAGAACTGAAGAATGCCGGTGTAACGCAGTTTGGAAGCGGCTGGGCATGGCTGGTGCTGGATGGAAACGATTTAAAAATTACCAAAACGCCGAATGCAGACACTCCGTTGGCCCATGGACAGAAAGCCCTGCTCACGATTGATGTCTGGGAGCATGCTTATTACCTGGATTATCAGAACCGTCGGCCGGATTACCTTGCGGCGGTGATACAGAACCTGATTAACTGGGATTTTGTCAACTCCAATTTGGGATGATATCCCGATATTCTTTCGGTTTTTTAAAAGTGAAGAAACCATAAAAAAGACGGGAACTTGTTAACAAGTTCCCGTCTTTTTTATAAGAAACATTTGCAGGATTACTAAATCTTCTTATCGACTCTGTCTTTGAGTTCTTTGCCTACTTTGAAAAACGGCAGTTTTTTTGGTTCAACTTTAATTTTTGTGCCTGTTTTTGGGTTTCTCCCTGTGTAGGAACCATATTCTTTAACGACAAAGCTTCCGAATCCCCGGATTTCGATACGGCCGCCGTTTTTCAGCTCATCTGTAAAACCTTTAAAAACAAGGTTTACAACGTCAATTGCCTTTTTTTCCGTTAAATTAAGCTTCTTACTCAAAGCTTCAATAAGACCGGACTTGTTCATAGAGCCTCCTTAAAACTATTAACAGCATGAATCGCCTGATATTGTGATGCTGATCATCTTACACGTCGGCGACTATTATTTATTTTTCAACGATTGTCAAGAATATTTTTACCTTTTTTGACTACTGGAGTCATTTAATAACTGACTGATTTCGCGACCTGTCAAATTCCGCCACTGGCCTTCCTTCAGGCCCGTCAACGTGATTTTGCCTATGGATTCCCGCACCAGACGGGTAACTTTACGTCCGGCGGCCTCAAATCCCCTCCGAATAATTCTGTTTTTCCCCTCACGCAGTGTGAGACTGAGCCAGGTGCTTTTGTCATTGATCTTTTCGATATTCAAATTTTCCGGTTTGAAGACCGTATCCGGTAATTTGACGCCGTTAATGATTTGTTTTAATTCTTCTTTGCTTAAACGGCCGGAAATCTTAACACGGTAGGTTTTAGGGACCTGAAAACGGGGATGTTGAATTTTTTGCGCAAAGTCTCCGTCATTGGTTAAAAGTAAAAGCCCTGAAGAATCATAGTCAAGCCGGCCGATTGGGTAAACCCTTTCCGAGACGCCTTTAACCAGGTCTGCAACGGTTGGTCTTTTCTGCGGATCGGACATGGTTGTCACATATTCCGCCGGCTTATGCAGCGCGATGTAGCAGTGGGTTGTTTCCAGGGAAATGGTGTTGCCGTCAACCCGGATAACATCTTTTCGGGGATCAGCTTTGACGCCCAGTTCGGTTACAATTTCTCCATTGACGCTTACACGCCCCGATGTAATCAGTACCTCGGCATGGCGTCGCGAATCAATGCCCGCAGCGGCGATAATCTTCTGAAGACGTTCTTTCATGAATCGATGTCATCCTCAGAAATTACCTCAGAAATCACTTCAGAAATCTCCTCCCCGAAGGATTCCGGAGGAATTGTTTCCAGCCCGGCGGTGTTTTCCCCGGCAGTTTCCAGGTCAAGCAATCCCTGCTGCTCGGTAATTTCGGTCAGTTCCCTCATGGTTGGCAGGTCTGCCAGTTCCCGAAGATTGAATACTTCCAGAAATTTCTTTGTGGTGCCATAGATGATAGGTTTTCCCGGCACATCCTTGCGTCCCAGAATACGGATCAGTTTCTTTTCCAGAAGGCCCTTGAGCGGCGCACTGACGTCAACACCCCGAACACTTTCGATTTCCGCCTTCACAATCGGCTGCCGGTAGGCAACGATCGCCAGTGTTTCAAGCGCAGCCGGAGACAGTGATCCGGGTTTGGCGCCTTTGAGCTTTTTCACCCAGACAGCCAGTTCCGGTTTTGTGCGAAACTGAAAACCGCCTGCGACCTCCTGCACGCTGATGCCGCTCTGGCGCTCCTCATATCCGGCAATCAGTTTATCCAGGGCGTTTTTGACGTCCGTTTTATCCACAGCATCCAGTACGGCGCAGATTTTTTCCAGGGGCAGGGGAGACTCGGACGCAAGAATCAATGCTTCAATAACTGCTGAAATATTATCCATTTAAAACTCCACGGCCGGGAATATTCGAATAACGCCAAATGCCGCCGTCTGATAAGCTTTGACCATCTTCAGCTTGATCAGCTCGAGCAGGGCCAGAAATGTATAGACAATGCGGCGGCGGTCTTTTCGTTCTCCCAGCAATTCTTCAAAGGTGAGATTTTTTTCGCGCGTCAGGCGCTCCATAACGTTATTGATGATCTCCGTCAGCGACAACTTTTCCAGGTCAATCTCCATGAGGTCTTTATTGTCCATCCGCGAAACGATATTGTGAAAGGCTTCAATCAGTTCAAAAATACTCACTTCAATCAGTTCATCGTCATCTGTGAGGGATTTTTTCATTTCTTCCGGCAGGGCTGCAGATCGAACAAACACGTCCCTTTCCAAAAGAGGTCTTTGCCCAAGTTTGGCGGCCGCCTCCTTGAACGCCTGGTATTCCAGCAGCTGTCGGACCAGTTCCGAGCGCGGATCCTCTTCCATATCTTCTTCGGATGGCTCCTCCGGCACGGGCAGCAGCATGCGGGACTTGATATGAATCAGGGTGGAAGCCATGACCAGGTATTCTCCGGCCAGGTCCAGATTCAGTGACTTAATGATATTGAGATAGTCGAGATACTGCTGTGTGATGAGAGCGACGGGAATATTGTAAATGTCAATTTCATTTTTTTTGATCAGATATAACAGCAGATCCAGCGGACCTTCAAAAACATCCAGCTTGATCGCATAATCTGTCGAAAGTTCTTCATTCATAGAAATCTTTATACTTTTACGGCTTCACGAACTTCTTCCATGGTCTGGCGGGCAATTTTTGTCGCCCTGCCGTTGCCATCAGAAATTATATCATGAATCTCCTGCATATGGCTCAGATAATAATCCATGCGCTCATGAACAGGCGCCATCGCTTCCTCGATGCGCGCCGCCAGCATTTTTTTGCATTCGATACAGCCAATACCGGCAACGCGGCAGGCCTTGTTGATTTCGGCCACGGTCTCCCCGGGCGAATACAATCCATGAAACGTAAAGACATTGCAGATTTCTGGATTTCCCGGATCTTTTTTCCTCATTCGCTGCGGATCGGTGAACATGGAAGCGACTTTTTGATGAAGTTCCTTCCCGCGGTCGGACAGATAAATGGAATTGTCATAGGACTTGCTCATTTTCCGACCGTCGGTGCCCAGCAGTTTCGGTACACTGGTCAGAAGCGGTTCCGGTACAGGGAATACTTCTTGATAGAGAAAATTGAAACGGCGGGCGATTTCGCGGGTCAGCTCAACGTGTGGCAGCTGGTCCACGCCAACCGGAACGCCATAGGCTTTGTACATGATGATGTCGGCTGCCTGCAGAACGGGATAACCCAGGAAACCGAAAGTGGAGAGGTCTTTGGACGTCAGTTCCGCCTGCATTTCCTTGTAGGTGGGATTGCGCTGCAGCCAGGCCAGGGGGGTAATCATGGAAAGCAGCAGAAATAATTCGGCATGTTCCTTCACGGCCGATTGAACAAACAGAGTGCTTTTTTTAGGGTCAAGACCGGCAGCCAGCCAGTTGATTACCATGTTTATGGTGTTATCCTTGATGCATTCCGTTGAGCTGTATTCGCTGGTGATCGCGTGCCAGTCGGCCACGAAATAAAAACAGTCGTATTTGCCGCTTTCCTGCAACTCCACCCAGTTGCCGAGCGCACCGTGCAAATTTCCCAGATGCAGAAGGCCGGTGGGTCTCATCCCGCTGAGAATTCTTTTCTGTGTCAAAACAAAGGCTCCTTGCCGCAGTTGGATAAATGCACCAGGGCCTCCGATTGTCAAATGGATAATGCGGAGGCCCTGGTTTTAATAAGAACTTAAAAAAACTATTTTACTTTGTCGGCCAACGTCTTTCCGGCCTTGAATTTAACGACTTTTTTCGCGGGAATCTTAATCGCTTTACCCGTCTGAGGATTCCTGCCCTCGCGCGCTTTTCTTTTCACGACGGAGAACGTACCAAATCCAACCAATCCCAGTTTCCCGGATTTTTTCAGCTCTTTAGTGACCGCCGCAACATATGCATCCAGAGCATCGGACGCTGCTGCTTTGGTAATCCCCGCCTCATCTGCCATGATTCCGATCAATTCTGCCTTCGTCATACTCTAACCCCCCTTTCATGAAAATAAACGTTTAATGAAATAATTCGCCGCTTACGGCGACTAATATGAATTTCTGAACTTAAACGATTTGCATGATTCTTGCGGTTATTCCGGGGCTGTCTTTCAGAAACCGTGACCGATTCCTCATTGCGATTCCTGTAACCCTGTTGTTTACTTGTTGAGCGAAGCGTATTATGCTTCAAACTGGCGCTACGCCTAACACATAAAAAAATAACAATCAAGAAAAAAGTGATGATGCGGCCTCTTTACCGGGACATTTCAGAGACCAAAAATAATTGCAGCGACAAAAGAAAAGACGGAAAAAACGCACCGGCATGAAAGGGACCTTCTCTTTGACAAGAACTTTTCAATGTGCTAGTAAGCCCAACCCTAACAGTGAACGGAAGGCCATGGAAAACGATCACGATCGGTCCGGAAATAAATATCATGCAATCTAAGAAGAAAGTCCGGATATTGTTATGAAAAATACATCCACACAAACACTTCAAAGCTGGATCATCCTGTCCCGTCCACCCTTTCACACTGTCGGCATCCTGCCTTTTGTCCTGGGAACCTTTCTGGCCTATCGACTGACCGGCGCTTTTGACCCGGAAGTATTTGTGTTTGGAGTTGCAGGGGTTATTCTGATTCTATTGTCTACCTATCACTCAGGTGAGTACTTTGACCGCAGTGAGAATGCCATTTCCGCACGGATACACGAAAATCCATTTGCCGGCGGTACCCGCATGATCACTGAAGGAAAAATCCCCGCCCGTGTTGCCCTCTGGACGAGCATCATCTCCATTTTTATGGCTTTTATTATCGGAGTTGTCCTTCAGTTTGTCTATAAAACCGGCCCGTACACGTTGCTGATCGGTTTCCTGGGTGCGGTTCCCGGCTTTTTTTACTCCACGGAACCCGTGAGGCTTGTCAAGCGGGGTGTTGGAGAACTATTCATCGGATTTTGCTTCGGCTGGCTGCCCGTGGCTTCTTCTTATTACATTCAAACGGCAACGATAGCTCCTGTGATTCACGGGTTATGGATGCCGATCGGTTTTTCTATCTTCAATGTGATCCTGCTCAACGAATTTCCGGATTACGAGGCGGATATCGCCACGGGGAAAAAGAATCTTCTGGTTCGGATCGGCAAACAGAAAGGCAAAATGGTTTATATCATCTTCAACCTGCTCACCTGTCTGACCATGCTGATATCGCCTTGGTTCGGAGTTCCCTTTCAAGTGATCTATTTTTATCTGCCGTTTGTTGTCGTTGCCCTTTTTATCGTTTATCAGATGTTAAAAAATCGCCATGAAGATGCCCGATGGCTGAAAATATTGTGCGGCCTGAACATCGCCGTGAATCTTGGAAC
>CAZXIP010000029.1:0-13952 GCA_964640755.1 uncultured Smithella sp.
TGATGATGGATTACCGCAGGCAGAATTCCGTCAACACCAAGATCGTCCGCATCTTTAACACCTACGGTCCGCGTATGGCTGTGAACGACGGCCGCGTCGTCAGCAATTTTATCATCCAGGCCCTGCAGGGAAAGAACATCACCGTTTACGGCGACGGCCATCACACCCGTTCGTTCTGCTACTGTGATGATCTGATCGACGGATTGATCAGAATGATGAACTCCGACGATGATTTTTTCGGTCCGGTGAATATCGGCAATCCCGGCGAATTTACCATTCTGCAACTGGCCCGGATGGTGATCGACATGACGGGCAGCCGCTCTGAAATTGATTTTCAGCCGCTTCCCGCGGATGATCCGGCGCAGCGCAAACCGGACATTACACTGGCGGAAAACCGGCTGGGCTGGAAGCCGAATATTTCCCTGGAGCAGGGGCTGGTTCAGACCATTCAATATTTCCGCGATATCCTGAAAACATGAAAAGAGAAGAAATCCGATGAAGAAAATGAAATTTAAAAAGAATATATTATGCATCGGGGCAGGCTATGTCGGCGCTCCGTCCATGGTCATGATTGCCTGCAAATGCCCCGACTATAAAGTCACCGTGGTGGACATCAACCCGCAGCGCATCGCCGCCTGGAACTCCGATGAGCTGCCCGTCTACGAGCCAGGGCTCGAGAAAATCGTAAAGAAAACCCGCGGCAGGAATTTATTCTTTTCCACGGATGTTGAAAACCAGATTGCGGAAAACGACATCATTTTCGTCTGCGTCAATACACCGACAAAAACGTTCGGAGCAGGCGCCGGTCAGGCCGCCGATTTGCAATACTGGGAAAAGACCGCAAGGCAGATTCTGGAAAATTCACAGTCTTCAAAAATTGTCATCGAAAAAAGCACGCTGCCCATCAAAACCGCGCTGGCGATGGAACGGATCCTGGCCTCGGGGAAAGGCGACATCACCTTCGATGTTCTCTCCAACCCGGAATTCATGGCCGAGGGAACCGCGATGAACGATCTGGAAAATCCCGACCGCGTGCTGATCGGATCGCGGGAAACGAAAAGCGGGCTCGCCGCCCGTGAGGAGCTGGTGGATATTTACTCGCGCTGGGTGCCCGCCGAAAAAATCATCACGTCCAATATATGGAGCGCCGAGCTTTCCAAGTTGGTGGCCAACGCTTTCCTGGCGCAGAGGGTTTCGTCAATCAACTCCATCTCGGCACTTTGCGAAAAAGCGGATGCGGACATCTCCGAAGTGGCCCGGGCCGTGGGTACGGACAGCCGCATCGGCTCCAAGTTTCTCAGGGCGGGCATCGGCTTTGGCGGCTCCTGCTTCAAGAAAGATATTTTGAATCTTGTTTATCTGTGCCGTTTTTACGGCTTGCCGGAAGTGGCCGACTACTGGGAAAGCGTCGTTAAGATTAACGAATACCAGCAGGACCGCTTTATTGCCAACGTTCTCCAATCCATGTTCAACACGCTGGCGGGGAAAAAAATCTGCGTACTGGGTTTTGCATTCAAGGCGGACACGGGAGACACGCGTGAAAGCCCGGCCATCAACATTACGAGAAAACTGCTCGCTGAACATGCGGAAGTGATCATCTCCGATCCCCAGGCACTGGCCAATGCCGCCATTGACCTGGAAGATGCTAACGGGCAAATCAGCTATGTCGAAGATCCCTACCACGCCGCCGTCGGCTGCCATGCGCTGGTGATCATGACGGACTGGGATCTATACCGGAAACTGGATTATGGCAAACTATACAGATCAATGGTAAAACCCGCTTTCATTTTTGACGGGCGTAATATCATCGATCACCGGAAGTGTTTTGAAATCGGGTTCAATGTGTTTCCCATCGGGAAACCGCCCCTGACGCGCCTCTGATTCCGTCATGCATCAATAAGAAACAAAATCAAATGCGTTTTTGATCAGGCGAATGTCGTTTCCGGAAGGCTGAATCATGACGGCCACAACATCAAAACGTGCACGTATGCCTTCCAGTTTCTTTTGCTGAAGGTACCACAAGGCAAGCTGCGAAATTTTTTTCTGCTTTTTGATGCCCACCGCCTGCTCGGGATAACCCAGATTCCCTGATCTCCTTGTTTTGACCTCCACAAAAACCAGTTCGTTTTTGTCGCGGGCAACAATATCGATTTCACCAATCGGGCAGCGATAGTTGCGTTCGGAAATCCGATAACCGTTTTTCTCCAGAAAACGAGCGGCAATATCTTCCCCTTCCTGGCCGGTTACTTTTTTGCCTGTATCTCTTTTTTCCATGATCAGGACCAGTCAAGGACGATTTGACGAACATCGGTATTTTTTAAATGAAACGACCGGCGATGGATTTTACACATTCCGATTTCCTTAAGAACCCTGCGGTGTTCGGCCGTGCCGTAACCCTTGTTGTGCTGAAAATTGTACCGGGGAAACTGGCGGTGATACATTTCCATGATCCGGTCCCGTGAGACCTTGGCAATAATGGAAGCGGCAGCGATGGAAACACTGAGGGCATCGCCCTTCACCAGGGCCTTCTGCGGCGTGTCAATGGCAAGGGTGTATAAGCCGTCGATGAGGATAAAATCAGGAATTTTGGCCAGATCCAGGACCGCCTCACGCATTGCCTGAAGCGACGCCTGCAGAATGTTGATCCGGTCAATGACATCGGCTTCGGCAACTCCCACACCTACGGCCACAGCATCCTCCCAGATCGTCTTGTAGAGCTCATCTCGTTTACGGGCGGTCAGTTTCTTGGAATCGTTGATTTGTGAATTGTGATAGCCGGCGGGAAAAATGACAGCGGCGGCGACAACAGGACCGGCCAGCGGCCCGCGTCCTGCTTCATCAACGCCCGCAATGCAACGGTAACCGTCACCATAAGCAAGCTTTTCGAATGTATTCATCGCAACAAGATGAAAATGTTTTTCTTCCGGCAGAAATCCGGCTCAAATCGGCCCTGTTTCACCCCATACGAGCGGGCAAGACAGGCACTATCGATTGGCGTCTTCCTTGATCCTCGCCTTTTTGCCCCTGAGGCTTCTCAAATAATAAAGGCGCGAACGGCGCACGAGGCCTTTGGTCATGACTTCGACACGGTCAATGACCGGAGAATGAATGGGGAATGTTCTTTCTACGCCGACACCGTAAGACACTTTGCGAACGGTAAAATTAGCACGGCTGTTGCCGCGGCGCTTACGGATCACCACACCTTCAAAAGCCTGAATCCTCTGTTTCTGACCTTCAATGATACGCACATATACTTTAACGGTATCACCCGTTTTAAAAGAAGGGATATCCCCTCTCATCTGTTCTTTTTCAATCATTTCCAAAGTATTCATTTTATATTTCCTCCCGCGACACTCGCAATATTATTTTTATGATATTTCCACAACCCTGTCCAGAATAACGGCAACGGCCGCCCGCACCGGCAAATGATTATAACCGTTTTTCCCCCTGATCGGTTCAAGACGATGATCAGCCTTATTTACAACTTCCTGCGCTATTCCGGAGCCTGTACCAAAAATCAGAAGATAAGGCAAATGATTCCTTTTCAGAAATTCCTTTAGGCCGGAACACGTCAACAACTGACCCTGCAGGCCGGCTCCCGTGGCAATGACCTGTGGTTTGCAGCCATGAGCGACCGTGATTTCCTCCAGCACTTCCTCCAGGGAGGATCTTATTTCCACTTTTTCGAAAGCGTCTCTCCTTGAAGGATTGTAAACCGCACCGTAACCTTCCCGCCAGTGGCCGATAATCTGATTGGCGAGCCGGCGCTGCGCCTCCACGGGATTAATCACGTAATATTTCTCCACTCCGAAGGTTTTGGCTGTCCGGGCAATATCGTGAAGATCCATGTTGGCAATGGCCGTGGCAACGGTTTTGCCCTCCTTATTCAGGACCGGATAATGTAAAAGAGCAATATAAAGCATACGTTTACTGGGGTAGCTGATTTTTTATCAGAATTCTTCCCCCCGATTTAAAAAGATGGTTTACCTAACTCAAATTAACCTGAAAATCAAGACTTTATATAAGGCCAAGTTTGATTTTTTCTAAATTCACCCTGTCTTCTTTGGTCAGTTCGCTTTTTTCGAGCAGATCCGGCCTTCTTTGCCATGTCCTTCTGAGTGCTTCAATCCTTTGCCAACGTTCAATAAGGGCGTGATTGCCGGAAACCAGCACATCGGGGACACACCAGCCTTTATACTCTGCAGGCCTTGTGTACTGGGGGCATTCCAGCAGCCCCTCTGAGAAAGACTCCGTCTGCACGGAGGCTGCGTTCCCCAGCACGCCCGGAATCAGCCTGGCAACAGCATCTATCACGACCAGCGCGGAAAGCTCCCCTCCGGTTAAAATATAGTCACCGATGGAGATTTCCCGATCTGTCAGATGTTCCCGGATTCTTTCATCCACACCTTCATAACGCCCGCAGATCAGTATGAGATGTTTTTGTTGGGCAAGTTCAACGGCAATTTTCTGATTGAACGTTTCCCCCTGCGGGGTCATTAATATAACAAGCGGTTGAACATCGGCACGCTTCAGGGACTTCAGCGCCCGTTCCACGGGTTCAACTTTCATCACCATGCCGCATCCGCCGCCGTACGGGGCATCGTCGGTCATGTTGTGTTTGTCCCGGGCCCAGTCGCGGATATCATGAAGGCCGACTTCAATCAGGCCTTTTTCCCGGGCTTTCTTGATAAGGCTGAAATCGAGCGGGGAATGAAGCATTTCCGGAAAAACGGACAGGACATCAAATCGAATCACGGCAGAAGACCTTCAGGCAGGTTTACGGTTATTCTGTGCGAGGCAAGGTCAACGTTTACGATAACATCGGCAATGGCCGGAATGAGGATTTCTCCGTCGTCTCCCCGGCAAACATAAACATCGTTACTTCCCGTCGGGAATACTGACAATATCCGGCCCAGATGTCGGCTTTCCGGCGTATAGACATCCAGCCCGATAATGTCCGACCAGTAATATTCATCCGCAGGCAAAACGTCAAGCAAACTGCGCGGCAGCAGCAGCTTAGAACCCACCAGCGCCTGCGCAGCATCGACATCGTAGACATCTTTTAATTCAATAAACAGGAATTTCCCGGAAGGATCGACCTTTTTTATTGTGTGCTGGCTTCTTTGGCCGGAACGAGACTCGAGATATATAAAATCGAGCCCTTCTAAAATGTCCGGTGACTCCAAAAAAGAAAGGGCCTTCAAACAGCCCCTGAGACCGCGTGTCTTGACGATCTCACCAAAAACAAAAAGATCCATTGTTGTTTTATTCTATGATTTCCAGAACCGCCCGCTTATGCACCTTGGCGGAAGCAGCGCTCAAGATGGTGCGGATGGCTTTGGCCGTTTTGCCCTGCTTGCCGATCACTTTCCCCAGGTCTTCTTTTGCTACACGCAACTCGATAACGGACGTTTGTTCACCGACAACTTCAGTTACTTCCACCTGATCCGGACGGTCAACTAAAGCTTGCGAAATATACTTAATCAGTTCCTTCATCGTCAGCACCTCCAATGGTTTTGGTTAACGCTTCTGGAAATTTCGTTACAATATTCACACTGCTTGTATAATTAAAATGAGTGAGGGTTAATCCTGTCTCATACCTTAATAAAAAACGCAACAGTTTTTTTACTTAACGCTTGCTATAATCCCTTTTGTTTTTAACAAATGAGAAACTGTTAATGTCGGCTTTGCCCCTTTGGAGAGCCAGTCACGAACACGGTCTTCTTTTAAAGATATTTCAGCAGGATTCTTTTTGGGATCGTAATTTCCCAGGATTTCTAAAAACCTTCCATCACGCGGATATTCCTTATCCGCGGCTACAATACGGTAATAGGGTTTGCCTTTGGCACCCATGCGTGTCAATCGAATTTTAACTGCCATTTGGTTTTTCTTAATACCTCCTTCAAGTAAATAGTAACTCTGTGTGTTTCTATCACAGTTTATTTTGTTTTAAAAGGGAAAATTCCTCATAAAAGATTTCACTCCTCCCTTCGCATTAATCTTTTTCATCATCTTTCTGATCTCGATATATTGCTTCAAAAGACGGTTGACATCCTGAACCGTCGTTCCACTGCCCAGGGCGATCCGTTTACGCCTCCGTCCATCAATGATAAGGTAGTTCAATCGTTCTTTTTGGGTCATGGAATCAATCATCGCCGTAATTTTCACCAGCTCACCGTCGTCAGGCTCCATGCCCTTGAGTGCTTTCATCTTGCCCATCCCCGGGATCATCCCGAGAATATCCTTCAGGGAACCCATTTTTTTGATCTGTTTGAGCTGATTACGGAAATCTTCCAGCGAAAAATCGCTCTTCCGCAGGCTCTGTTGCATCTCGCGGGCTGTTTTTTCATCAATGGTGGCCTGAGCTTTTTCGACCAGGGACAGGATATCCCCCATCCCCAGAATCCGGGACGCCATCCGCTCAGGATGGAAAACCTCCAGGGCATCAATTTTTTCACCGATACCGACAAACTTGACGGGCTTGCCGACAACGGCTTTGAGTGAAAGGGCCGCGCCGCCGCGGGCGTCGCCGTCCATTTTGGTCATGATGACCCCGTCAATCCCGATCAGCTCATTGAATTTTGTTCCGACATTGACGGCGTCCTGGCCGGTCATGGCGTCTGCCACATACAGAATTTCCGCGGGACTGACCTTTTCCTTGATTTTGCGAAGCTCTTCCATCAGCAGATCGTCAATATGCAATCTGCCGGCGGTATCGATGATGATAACCTCGTAGCCATCCTTCCTGGCCTGCTCAACGGCTTCCACGCAAATTTTTACAGGATCACGCAACGTTCCCGCATCAAACACACCCGCTTTAATCTGTTTTCCCAGAACGGCCAGCTGCTCCATAGCCGCAGGACGGTAAACGTCGGCGGAAACCAGATAGACCCTTTTTTCAGCGGAAATCAGGCGCGCCAGTTTTGCGGCGGTTGTCGTTTTACCGCAGCCCTGCAGTCCGACAAGCATGATCGGGGCGGGAATCCGAGATCCGAATTTGATGCTGGCGCTTGTAGAGCCCATCAGCTCTACCAGGCGGTCGTGGACGATCTTGACCACCTGCTGTCCGGGTGTAATGCTCTCCAGCACTTCATTCCCAATTGCGCGCTGCCGTACGTCTTCAACAAAATCCCTGACGACCTTGAAATTCACATCCGCTTCCAGAAGCGCCATCCGGACTTCCCTGAGTGCCGTGTTGACGTTCTCCTCGTTGAGCACGCCGCGCCCCTTGAGTTTCTTGAAAATACCTTCCAGTTTTTCCGATAAACTTTCAAACATCATCAAACCCTTTGCTTACTGATTCTTGTCCATATCCTTGCCGGCAGGCAGAATGATGCACTTTGTGCTGACCTTCTTGGAAATCCTGTCCGCGGCGGCCCGAGCCTGTTCGTTTGTTTTAAACCCCGTGGTAATCACGCGGTAAAAAACACCTTTCTCTTTAAGGTCGGCCCTGGACACTTTCGCCGGATAACCCATAGAAGCCACTGTTTTAGCAATTTGATTGGCCTTGTCACGGTCCTTCATGGAAACCACGTGAATGAGAATAGAGGATGCTCCTTTGGAAGATGCCGCCGGTGTTTCTTTTACTTCTTTTACTTCTTTTGAAGACGGGGGAGTTTCTTTTGCCTCGGATTTCTTTTCGTGAGCAGGTTTTTCGCTGATAACCGGCTTCGGTTCCGAAACGGCTTCTTTGACCGGTTCAACCTCTGACGCTGTCCTCGCCTGCGAACCCGCTGACTGATCCACCACGATGGCTTCATTCTCAGTTTTTTTTGTCACAGCCGGTGCCTGTTGCATCGACGGCGTTTTCTGGTCGATCAGGGCGTTGTGAAACGCCAGATCCATACTGCCTTTTTCAGGCGCAGCTTCAATGCTTTCAGCAATCTTCTGCTGAGAGTCAACTTTGGCCGGCCGCCAGAACATTGCCAGTATGCGCTGAGGCATGGAAGAAATCTTTTCGGGATAGGTATCGATGTTTCTGCCAAAGCCGACGCCAAGAATAAATGCAGAACACAACAGGGCTGCCATACCGGCAATGACAATCAGCAATCCTGTTCCACCCAGCTTCAACTCAAATTTTTTTATATTATCGGACCCCATTTTCCACCTCTTGTATGACTCCGCACGCCATCAGGCTACACTAAAGAAAGCTTAATTTGTGCTTACATCTTCTCCGGGGCATTGACACCGAGTATTTTCAGGGCGTTCCCCAGAACTACGCGTACCGCGTCCACCAGAACCAGCCTGGCGGCTGTAAGCGCCGCGTCATCTGTGACAACTTTATTTTTATTATAGTAGCTGTGAAACACTCCTGCCAGCTCATTCAAGTAAAAAGTGATGCGGTGCACTTCCAGAGATTTCGCGGCGCCTTCCAGCATTTCCGGATAACGCGCCATCATTTTTATCAGCCCTCTTTCTTCCGGCTCAACCAGGAGCGAGGGATTCATGTTTTCATAAACGGGAAGCGCCATTCCACGTTCCTGAGCCATCCTGAGTATGCTGCAGATTCGGGCATGCGCGTACTGGACATAGAAAACCGGATTTTCATTGGATTGCTTTTTGGCGACTTCCAGGTCAAAATCCAGATGGCTGTCCGACCGGCGCATCAGGAAATTATAACGGGCCGCGTCTTTCCCCACCTCGTCGAGCACTTCCCGCAACGTAACAAATTCACCGGACCGGGTGGACATGGCCACCGGTTCACCCGCGCGCAGCAGGTTCACCAGCTGCACAAGGATGATCTTCAGATCGTTTTTATCATGCCCCAGAGCCTGAACCGCCGCCCAGAGGCGCGGCATGTAACCATGGTGATCAGCGCCCCAGATATCGACCAGAATATCGAAGCCACGGGCAAATTTATTCTGATGATAGGCGATATCGGCGGCAAAGTAGGTCGGTTCGCCGTTTTTCCTGATGACAACGCGATCCTTGTCATCGCCGTAGGCCGTTGTTTTAAACCACAACGTCTCGCCGTCGGAATAAATAAATCCATTTTTTTGCAAAGCGGCCAAAAGATCGCTCACACCATTTTCTTTATAGAGTTCCTTCTCGCTGAAATAAAAGTCGAAGGTCACACCGAAATCCCTTAAATCTTTTTTAATCTCCTCCAGGATCACGCCACCGGCAACAGTGTTGAAATACAAAACCGTTTCATCTTCTTTTTCAGTCAGATAGCGCCTGCCTTCTTTTTCGATGATATCCGCTGATATTTCTTTAATGTAATCACCTTTGTAGCAGCTTTCGGGAAACTCGATTTGCTCGCCCAGAAGTTCCCGGTAACGATAAAGCACGGATTTTCCCAGGTTGCTCATCTGGTTTCCCGCGTCATTGATGTAATATTCTTTGGAAACGCGATAACCGGTTGACTGCAGAAGATTGGAGAGGACATCTCCGACCACCGCGCCCCGGGCGTGGCCAATGTGCAAGGGTCCCGTGGGATTTGCACTGACAAATTCCACCTGAACTTTTTTCCCCTGACCGATATCGAGGCAACCGTATTTTTCTTTCTGGTCAAGGATATTCCAAAGAATTTTACGCCATAAATCATCTTTGATCATGAAATTCAGAAAGCCGGGGCCGGCGATTTGTACCTTTTCGATTATGCCTTCCGTGTCATTCAGGTTTTCCTGGATGACCTGGGCAATTTTACGGGGGTTCTGTTTGGCCTGGGATGCCAGAATCATGGCCACGTTGCAGGCGTAATCTCCGTGATCAGGATTGGCGGGGACTTCGATTTCAATCTGCGGCAAATTGACATCCGGCAGCAGGCCTTTCTGCATGCAGGCCGCAACAGAATCGGTAATCAGATAAGCAAGTTTGTTCTTCATGGCAACTGCAAAAACCTTTCATACAAAAAAATGACAAGCGGCTTTTATCATTTGCCGCCTGTCATGGCAAGTTGAACTATCAGATTTTTTAACCCTGCTTACGGCATGATTGAATCTTATCAATCATTAATCGAGGCGCATCATGATTAATATGTCATTTCAATAAAAGAGAAATTTTTATAAATCATTGATCATAAAAGATCGATTTCATATCATCATGATAAACAGAAACTTATTGAAATAACTTTGGAAATAGCTCTCTGATGGCATTTCCTTACGAATTTTACGCAAGGGGGCCAGACAGGCCCTGATTCCGGACCTGCCGAGACCTTATTTTCAATAGCTGGTCATCCGGGTTTGCAGCAATTGTGCCTTCGGCGTAAGAGGGTCCCGGACACACTCCAACTTCCTGAAGAACCGGTATTTATTTGTGACGGCATCAATCATCGGTTTCGAGAAATTCATGGTAAAGCCGCTTCCTGGTATGGTGATGTCCAGTGTCATCCCGGGCGGGAAATTTCTCACTAAAAAACCGTTCAGGTTCTGTGAAACGGCATCTTTCCATAACAGATGCGTCACATCCTCCCCATACCAGACTCCCCAGATATATGCCGTGCCTGAAGGATGAATGGTCTGTACCGTTGTGTTGTTCGACAGAAAAATCACCGGCTTTGCCGATCCATCCACGTCCCTTCCAATGTTCAAATCAACACCTTCGCCATACCACCCGCACCATCTATTATCAATTGTTTTGCAGGCATTCAACGAGGATTTGCCATCCGTTCTAGAACAGTTCGGGCAGGCATGAGCATAGACATAAACCAGACTGTCAAGAATTCTTACGGTTGAATTTTTGGCAAACCTGAGGCTTCTGGCAAAGATGTTGACATTTTCAATCGTCAGATTACCGGCAGCTTCCAAATTTTGCAGGGCGGCAACATTATTTGCGTCAGCAAAAGCGATTGGCCCTGTCATGATGCTTCCGTTTGTTATACTGATTCCCTCTGAACCGGTGTTTATCCTGCTTGCAGATACAATTCGGAAAGGCCTGTCTGCCGTGCCTGACACTGTGCCGTTGAGATTAATGACCCTCATGGTATAGAGGGTGAAACCGCTGTTTGTATTGATCATCGTAACGTCGCTTGTACTGTGTATTGTAAAGTTTGATGAATTGCTGACGACAACGGTTTTGTCATTGTTTGTTGTGTAAAAAAAGAAATTCGATGCGCCATCGCACGTCGCTTGATTCATGTTTCCATTGGTGAAAATTTTAACATGTGCACCGTTTCTCGCTCCGTCGCCACGGATGACAACGGTTGAAGCGGCACTGTTCAAGATAATTTCTTTGCAGGTTGTCAGGTCTCCGGACAGATTTAAGGTGCGGCCATGCATATTTCCGGAAACGGGGAAAATACAGCCACTGCTGACAGCAGGCACAGGAGGCAGGGCAGGAATGCTGACGACAGGTATTCCCAAAGCGTTATCGTTTTGCCCGAAAGAGAAGTCTTGACGGTAATCAGCGGGATTCCTGCCGTAATCATATTCAAGATAATCCAGCAGGCTGGCGGTGCAGCTGGCATTGTTATATTTATTGAAGCAATCGACTTTAAAAAATATTCTGGACAGATCTCCCTGGCTCATATTCAAAATTGCCGGGGCCCCGAACAATCCGGCGGTCGTTCCATCCGCGGCACCGCCTGCTGTGCAGGATTTCCTTTCGTTGGGTCCGGTGTTGATTGTTCCCGATGCAATAAGGGCGGGAATAAAACAATCGGGATCTGGAGACGCATCGCAACCGGAAATGCGGGAATCCCGACCCACGACGGCATTGACGTTACCTCTGACTGTATAGAGGCCGACACCGTAATAACCCTGGAATAAGGCTGTTTTGACAACCCTTGAATTGGCCATTGAACCTTCTGAACTCAAAAACCAGAGGTTCTTCCCTCCGTAAATGATGTCTGTCGAATATGTGGCATGGCGCATGGTGCCTGAAATCGATCTGTTCACCCCGCCGGTACCTACCCGGTTGATTTCATCGAATGCGCTTAACAGTCCCGCATTGGCCGCTTTCTCGGCATGATTGTATTTCACTTCCGCCGCTGTCGTCTTGAAATTTGCAGTGGCAATATACATTGCCGTCCCGCCAAGGAGCGTGATGGCCAGCGAAAGGATCAGGACCACCACGAGTGTAAATCCGCTGTTGCGCAGTCCAAACGCATGGTTTTTTATCTCCAACATGTACTACCTCGCAAAATGTCTTTGAGTCTTAATTGTATTTCCGTTCGGCCCGCGTACTGTCATGGTTACGACAACTCCCTGGTTCTGAACCACAATATCGAAAGAGTTGACCGGAATGATGGGCATAAACGGCTCATGAGCCGTGCAGTCAGAAGCCATGTCTGTTGCTTCCATGTAAAGCCACCTTCTATTGCGGTCTGCGGTATTTTTTCTGCAGAAGAGCCTTACCCTGTGAGGTACCCTGAAAATGATTTCCCCGCCTTCAAACTCATAATTCGATATGAAATTTCCTGTATTGTCTTTCAGCATTCCGTTCAGGATCGCAGAACTTGCGGAAACAGTTGCATTGGCGGTTACTGTGCCGTCCGTGCAGTCAAGATGATTATTGGAAAGACCGGAAAGGGAAAATATCAGGGGAGTATAGACAGCCGGGTATTGTTTATCGGAAAGGAATTGAGCCCCCCTCTTTACGTGATAGCAGTTTTGTCCCGATACGCCGGATAAACGGCAGCTTTTGATATTCATGATTGAAGGGTTTGCGACGGACGATGTCTGAATAAATCCGCTGCCGTAAAGGTTTGCATAAAAGTGCGCTTCATCACAGGGTTCAGCGCTTGTATCATCAAGGATGGTGATGCAAACCGTGCCTGGAGGAGGATAGGGATAGGCCGCATTCACCCGGCAGTCCTGAACTTTTGTGCACAAAGCGGTGTCCGCATTATCGCAGGGGGTGGCGGTGCCCCATCTTTGAAACAGCCATTCAAGCTGCGCCATGCCTCCCTTGGAAATTTCCTTTACGTCAGAAATATTTTTGGTTTTTTGGAACACGTTACCCGACGTTGTGAAGATTGACGCCATCGCCGTCAGGATGAGGGTACTCATGAATAGGACAATCATCAATTCGACAAGATTGAACCCTTCATCACGAACCACCGGTTTTGAAAGCCTGTTAGCCATCTTCACCCCTCCGGAAAGTTGCAGATTTTATCTCTTATCTCCATCGTCCTGCTTCCGAGGGTGGATGTGGAGACGACATCCGCACAGGCGCTTGTCCCGGAGCCCATCGCAGTCGGCAGGGATGGAGGATTACCAGTCATGCCGACATGCACCGTTTGACCGGCACAGGTTACTGCAATGGATCTGGCAGCCGGGTTGGCTCTTTTTGCCTCAATGCCTGAAGAGGCAGCCTGCAGCAGACAGTCACTTATCAAATCCTGTTTCGTGTATTTTGCAAAGTATGCGATAAGCCCCTCGCTGGCGACTGCCATCAGTGCGATGAGCAGAATTGAAATCAGGGATTCAACCAGGGTAAATCCCTGCCTTGATTTTAGAATTTGACTTGCACCACGAAGCGTGGCTTTGATTATGGACATCCACCCGTCCCCCTTTCTATTCTTATTGCGCCAAATCTGCTGATGACAACCTTGTAGAACTTTGCATCACCCGTTAGGCATACGTTTCCTGTAAAGATGGCAAAACTGCGCGGATCAAATGCCGCACCACTGCCTTTGAGTGAAACAAAATCGTCTTCGATCTTTAAATGATTCAGTGTGTCACCTCTGCAAGCGTCAGACCTGCTGACACCCATGTTGACAATGCTTAATGTTTTTTGGATACTGTCGACGCACAACCCGACATTAGCGGTTTTTTCCATGGCCGCTAATCTGCTCCACCTGATCAGGCTTTCCATCGAGTAAGCGTATTCGCGATACTTATAGTTTCTGTAATAGGCGTTTAAGGAAGGGACGGCAACGACAGCAAGTATGGCAATGATACCTGTAACAACAAGAAGCTCTACGATCGAAAAACCTTTGTTGAATTTTCCAGCATTCATATCTCAACCTTATCTTCAGTTTCAAAACAAGAGATTCATGATCAGCGTGT
>CAZXIP010000030.1:0-13876 GCA_964640755.1 uncultured Smithella sp.
ACAAAGCAGCCGGAGCAGAGCGCTGATTTCGTTATTTTGGGGCACGAGCTATTCTATCGGAGTAGAGCTCGCCGCCTGCCGCCCAGTTTTCTTTTTCGTATTCTTCGATCAAAACCCAGACAGCATCCGGTTTGACATCGATCGTTTGGACAACCGCATCCGTCACAGCCCTGGCCAGGTTGCGCTTCTGCTCGACTGTTCTTCCTTTAACGATTTTAACATTTACAACAGGCATCATTTCCCCCTATAGCGTAAACGCAGGCTCTGAAATCACCGACTGAAGCAGTTTCGCCGCTCTTTCTTCCTGATCCGGTTCACCGCTCACACACAGCCAGACACTGCCTTCCGCGCCGGAAACACCCCCTGCAGCAACCAGCTTCGCCCTGGCCCCCGTCAATAAAGCAATGGCTTCCAGCTCCGTCACGACTTCACCGGGAACGGGCAGCAGCCTGGGACCGTGTGCGCCCGGCCTGTTGATCTCGGAGGCCAGGTCGTCCAGGTTTCCGGTAATGCGTTTTTCCAGGCCAACCGGAATAATCAACCGCACACGCCTGCCATAATACGCAGGAAGCGATGCGCCGATGGTCCCCGCCTGCGGGTGTCCAATCAGAATCGCAGCCCGTCCGGACTCCAGATCAAGAGCGTTTGCTCCTTTTAAAATTACATCGCCTTCCTTCAGCTCGTCAACCACGTCAAAAATGGTTTTGCCTTTTTGCCAGACCCCTTTTTGAATCACCACGTCACCCGGGAAACCGCTTTCGTCAGGGAATCTGCCGGATGGAGACGTCGGTCGGGAAGGCGGCAAAACAATTCCGCGGAAAAACCGTTCCCTCTGGAATTCATCCGCCTGTCCAATTACGGCCAGCAGCTCCTGGGCCACGTAACCGTTGGTCGTGCCCGCAATAACCACAACCGTTTTGTCTTTCAGCGCGGTGAGCACTTCCGGATGACCGGCAATGCCTTTGCCGATCAGCCTCTTACCGGCTGCCGGTGTAAGTGAAAATTGTCTCATTAATGACGTCCCCTTCCCTATTATCAAATCAACCACCTCGCAGCAAGCTGCGGAGAATTAACGCTCGTCCCTCGCGAGCGGGATCAAAGTTTTTCCCCCGGCAGGTAGTCCTCCCTGACCGGAGAAAATACTTCCACCGCCACCGAATCTTCCAGGACTTCGGCACTGTGTTCAACATTCATAAGGATGCACCAGCTGTCTCCGGGAAGTGCTTCGAATCGCTCTTCCCCTGTAATAAAAATCATGCGGCCGCTTACCAAGTAACCCGTCTGCTCATAAGGATGAGAATGCCGGGGCACTACCGCACCTTTGTTAAGCCGGAATTCCGCCATCAGCGTGCGGTCTCCGAAGACCAGTGTTTTCTGATCAATGCCTTTCACCCTTGAATGATATCCGTTATTATTTTGCCGATTATTCATGCTGCGCTATTCCCCTTAATATTCTTCCCGGTTCTTTTGAGCCATGGCAGTCTCCAGAAAATCCGACCAGCCGTTCATACGAAAAGCCCCTCAGGAACGGTATCAACCCTGTGGGGCTTCTGATTACCCTGACAACCTGATAGGCTAACGGCTGTCAGACTTTATTTAACTTTTGTCCAGTAATGACTTTCACAGATAAACATTACACATGCCGTCACTTTCAGCCTGTCCGGCGACATCAGCGTCATGCTGCATTTGTATTCATTGCCTTCTTCAACATCGTAAATCTTCCCCTCGACATATCTTCCGGCTTCTCTTTTCAGGTTGGATAGAATCAGCATGTCCATCAGCGGCTTGTCCTGCCGGTCTTTCTTGCATTTTTTGCATATCGTATTGGCGGGAAGTATAGAGAGCTTTATAATTTTGCCATAATAAATCCCGTCTTTTTCAAATATTTCAACATGGAATCTTTCTTTTCCCTTATCCTTGCCCTTTACGACGGGCATAGACCATATACCGGCAATGGTAGGTTCCGCAGCCTTCGACAAACCGGAAAATACGAACAACATCACTACAGCTATTACGAAAACAAACGTTCTTTTCATTATTCCCTCCTGAATCAATCTCCGGATTTCCATGAGTCCTTTTTGGGAATTATATGAGCAACGACGGTTGAACGCAAGTGCAAAAAGGGCTGTTATCTGGCTATATCCCCGAACCTGATTGGATCGGTTGCATAAAGGACCGCCCTTTCGACCCCTTCTTCGCGGAAACGGTGTGTCTTAAGATAATCGGGATTATTCGCCATGGATAGAAATGCTCTGCGGGACGGGTATTGCACAAGCATGAGCAGATCCCATTTTTCATTTCCATTGAGCAGCTCATCGGGTTTCCCCAGATACAGGACTTTCCCTCCGACACCATCAACAAATTTCCCCGCCTCTTTCATGTAACGCACGTAAGATGCCTGTCCTTCAGGACCTTTGAATTCAATCAGGTTCAGCATGACAACGGGCTCTTCGCCGCGATTTTTTGCCAGTCTGCTGAATTCATCAATGTTCATTTTGATTCCACTCACAGGACTAACCTCCTTGCACTGTTTTTTTAAAAAAATGTTTATCATACCGCTTCAATTCAAAAAGTTTTTTATTTTGCGTGGAGACAATATGATAGAAACGATCCTGCGGAATGTAAATGTAAGGAACATCGACTTCCCGCCGGTAAAGAAAATGGGAAAGAATCAAACGGTTGACGGCCTGATGGCCGACAATCATAATGTTGTGCGAGCGGCGGTTCAGAAAAAAGGACTTTTTGATTCCCTCTTCAATTCTCGGCTTCATCATCGCGTAACTTTCGCCCTCGGGATAAACATAGGCGTATTTATTCGTTTCACGCGCACGGAAGACTTTCGGCATCTCTTTTTCAATTTCAGCATAAGTCATGCCTTCGCAGATACCGGCATGGATTTCATTAAACTCTTTAAGCGCAATGATCCGACATGCGTCTTGTCTTGCAGCAATGGCCTCCGCCGTGCGTTTTGTGCGAAGCTTACTGCTGGTAAAGATGTAGGAAATTTTTTTGCCGGCAAAAAACCACCCCAGCGCTTCGGCCTGCTCCTTTCCCTTTTTTGTAAGCCCCGGATCGCCGCCGATGCGGTCTTCAATATTATATTCCGTTTGTGTGTGCCGGATCAGAAAAAGATTCTTTACTTCGTCTGTCACCAGATAATCGCGCAGGCGAGCGTAAAGGGGAATCGCATCAGTATGTTTTTCTGATAGAATCTTGTTTTGCAGTGAGTCGAGGCGGACATAATTTCGTTCCACCTTAAGCGGAGCGTAGATCATCTTGTAGTAATCGATCCTTTTGAGAAACTCCGCTTTGGCGGTTTTGCCATCCAGATGCTTGAATTCCGGCAGTTTCGATTTTTCCAGAATGCTCAGATCAAGAATATCTTCATCATCGTTGATGCACTCAATAAAGAGAAGGGGATGATTATTAAGATATTTCTCAAGCATCTCCCGACGGTTACGGCCTGCGTTGGTCGCGTCAAGAATCGCCACCTGTCCGGAATTGTCAAGATAGGCCTTGGCCTTTTCGCAATGCATGCGCGCAAATTGATTTCGCAATGCCACAGCGTTCGAATTGTTCGGAGAATAAAATTCAGCGCACGACGTTTCAGTAAGCGGCCGGTAAATCCGTCGAAGATTGCCGTTATTGAATATCCGGGTGGCTATGGAATCTTTGCGGAAAGCATCCCGCAGGCGCACGGCCAGTGTTGATTTTCCACGGGCCGGAAGTCCCATCAGCACAATGTATAACTTATCGTCACTCATTGGTGTTTGCACTCTGGGTTTTGTGTGTGGATGCTCTTGCCGTCCGCCGCAGGTAACAGTTCAGCCCGTCGATTCCCTTTGTTTTGCACCTCACGCCTTTACTCTTTTTACCCTCAGCATGTTCGTCGTTCCCGATGCACAAATGGGGTGACCGATGGTGATGACTATCAGGTCTCCCGCTTTAGCATCTCCGGATGCCAGTGCCGCCTGTGCAGCGTTTTCAATCATTTCATCCGTGTTCTCCAGCCGACCGATCAGCCGGGGACGGCAGCCCCAGCTCAAAGCAAGACGCCTGATCGTCTTCATATTCGGGGACAGGGCGACAATCGGCTGCCGGGGGCGGAAGCGGGAAATGTAACGCGCAGTCATACCGGATTGCGTATGGGCGACGATCGCTTTGGCCTCGAGATGATTGGCCAGGATGCATGATGCATGCGCAACCGATTCGGAAATATTTTTCTTGGGAATCATCGCCAGAAATTCCGCAAACGGGAAACCGCTTTCGGCAGCCGTGACCAGGCGATTCATATACAGAACAGATTCCGATGGATATTCGCCTGAAGCCGTTTCTTCGGAGAGCATCACGGCGTCGGTGCCGTCAAGCACCGCGTTGGCCACGTCAGCAGCCTCGGCGCGGGTGGGACGAGGCGAATAAACCATCGACCGCAACATCTGTGTCGCGGTGATAACCGGTTTACCGAAATCATTGGCTTTGGCAATCAACCTCTTTTGAATCAAGGGCACATCTTCCAGCGGTATTTCCACTCCCAAATCGCCGCGCGCAACCATGATGCCATCGGAAACATCGATAATCTCATCAATATTCTCCAGAGCTTCGTGCTTCTCGATTTTGGCAATGACCGGGGTGTCCTTACCCTGCTCCCTGATAATATCCTTCACCGCTTGAATATCATCTGCCGTCTTTACAAAAGACAAGGCAACAAAATCAACATCATGCTTCAGGCCGAACAACAGATCATCTCGATCCTTCGGAGTCAGAGATGATGTCCGGATGGTTCCCGTTGGCAGATTGATCCCCTTCTGTGATGTCAGCAAACCGCCGGTGACGACTTCGCAGAAAATATCTGTATCAGTGGACGACTCGACCACGAGCTCCATGAGACCGTCAGCCAGAAGAAGCCTGTCTCCGACTTTAACCTCACGCGGCAGTTCTTTGTAGGTAAGCGATACGGCGTCTGTGCTGCCTTCAACCGGACGGCTGGTTAAAATAAATTTACGGCCCGGTGCCAGGACAATGCCGGGATCAGGGATCTTGCCAATACGGATTTTCGGTCCGGCCAGATCCATCAAAATCGCCACCGGACGATCGAACTTTTCCGATAGGGCACGGATGGCTTGTATCTTCTGCAGATGGCCTTCATGAGAGCCATGAGAAAAATTCAGCCGCGCCACATCCATGCCGTTTACCATCAGCGCTTGGATCACGTCTTTATTTTCGGAAGCAGGCCCGATGGTACAGACAATTTTTGTTTTTTTCATAGATTCCTTTTCGGGATATCCCCCCTTTTGCGGCAACAAGTAGATGACGGCTCCGAGTTTTTCTGTAGCAAATAAATACTTTTACTTCAACACAACAATTTCCCCTTCATCCATCATGCCTTAAGACTCCTGCCGGCCGGGCAGACTTCCCTTGGAAAGTAGAAATGGATTGACAACCCACAGGCTTTTGTTTAATCTTTTTTATCGAAGGATTGAGGAGGAAAAGATGCCTATAAAGATTGCAATAAACGGATTCGGACGAATCGGGCGGCTGGTATTTCGCGCCGGTTACAGAAGCAAAGATGTAGAATTCGTGGCAGTCAATGATCTTGCCGACGCTAAAACAATTGCTCACCTGCTCAAATATGATTCTACGCATGGAACACTTGACGCTGAAGTGAAAGCCACCCCCAACACAATCACCGTTGACGGCCGTGAAATCAAAGCCTTTGCAGCCAGAGACCCGGAAACACTTCCGTGGAGAGACTTGGGTGTGGATGTTGTGCTCGAAAGCACTGGGAGATTCACGGACAAGGACGGGGCTGAAAAGCATCTGAAAGCCGGCGCCAGAAAAGTGGTCATCTCCGCGCCGGCCAGGGGAGCGGATGTCACGGTAGTTTTCGGAGTCAATTCGCAGGACTATGACCGTTCAAAACACCACATCATTTCCATGGGATCCTGCACCACAAATTGCCTCGCCCCGATTGTTAAAATCCTGCATGAGGAATTCGGGGTTGAATACGGTTTGATGACAACAATTCATTCATTCACCAATGATCAAGTCGTGCTTGACGAGGCCCATAAGGACCTGCGCCGCGCCCGTGCTTCAGCCCTTTCCATGATACCGACAACAACCGGTGCGGCCCGCGCCATCGCGGAAGTCATTCCGGAAATGAAAGGCAGGCTTGACGGACTGGCCATACGCGTACCCACACCCAACGTTTCACTCGTGGATTTTGTGGCGATGCTGTCGCGTGATACCAGCAAGCAGGAAGTCAACGATAAACTGAAGGAACATTCACAAAGGGCAATGAAAGGCATTTTGTGCTGCTCCGAAGAAGAGCTGGTATCCAAAGATTTTAACGGCAATCCCCATTCATCGATTGTGGATCTGCCCAACACGACCGTTATCGGCGGTAAAATGGTAAAAATACTTTCATGGTATGACAACGAATGGGGCTTCTCCAATCGCATGCTGGAGCTCCTGTCCTTTATCATGAAATAAAATAATACGTGAAAAGAGGTAACATGCATGAAGTACTTGGATCAGATTGATGTAAACGGCAAGAAGGTATTGGTGCGGGTGGATTTCAATGTGCCCATGGACAAGTCAGGCAACGTCACTGACGATACCCGTGTCAAAGCAAGTCTGGCAACGATTAATTTTATCAGGGAAAAAGGCGCCCGGGTGATCGTTACGTCTCATTTAGGACGGCCCAAGGGGAAAAGAGTTGAAGAATTTTCCTTAAAGCCGGTCACCCCGATTCTTGCCGGAATGCTGAAAATTGACGTTCCCTTTATCGACGACTGCATAGGTGAAAAAGCGGAAAAAGCCGTGGCGGCGATGAAAGCGGGTGACGTAATCCTGCTGGAAAACCTGCGCTTCCATCCGGGAGAAGATAAAAATGATGAGGCCTTTGCACAGGAGCTGGCAAAACTGTGCGATGTATATGTCAACGATGCGTTTGCCGTGTCGCACCGTGCGGCCGCATCCAACACAGCCATCACCAGGTTTGTGCCCGTATGCGCCGCCGGCTTCCTCCTGAAAAATGAAATTGAATATTTCAACAAGGCCATGGGCAATCCGACAAGGCCGCTCGTCGCCATTATCGGCGGCGCCAAGGTATCCGACAAGATCAAGGTTCTGGAAAACGTCATCGATAAAGTAGACCGCCTGATCGTCGGCGGCGGCATGGCCTTCACTTTTCTGAAAGCCCAGGGTTTTAACGTCGGCACATCCCTATGTGAAACGGAAATGCTGGATCTGGCCAGAAAGATCATGGACAAAGCCAAAGCCAAAAACGTGCAATTCCTTTTGCCGGTGGATACCGTTGTCGCACAGGAACCGTCAGCGGACGCTGAAAGAAACATAGTTGCCGTGAAGGATATTCCGGAAGGCTGGATGGGCCTGGACATCGGTCCCGCAACTATCACGGCGTTTTCAGACGCGGTAAAAACAGCGAAAACCATTGTCTGGAACGGCCCTCTGGGCATGTTTGAACTCGTTCCTTTTTCTTCAGGAACATTTAAGTTGGTGGATGCGGTCGTCCATTCCGGTGCAATGACCATTGTCGGCGGAGGCGATACGGACACGGCCATACACAAAACCGGCCTCAGTGATAAAATATCCTACATCTCCACCGGCGGCGGCGCGTTTCTGGAATTATTGGAAGGCAAGACGCTGCCTGCTGTTGCCGCACTCGGTTAACGGGGAGGAAACCCATGAGAAAATGGATCGTTGCGGGCAACTGGAAAATGCATAACACTATTGCCGAGTCCGTCGCACTGGCCCGCGCAGTGAAAGATGGAACTGCCGGTTTAAAATCCGGCGAAGTGGTTGTTGCTCCGCCGTTTACTGCGTTGCAGAGCGTTGGCGATACCCTCCGGGGCTCAAATGTGGCCCTTGCCGCGCAAAACATGTATTGCGAAGACAAGGGAGCGTATACCGGCGAAGTTTCTCCGTTGATGCTGAAAGATGTCGGCTGCACATACGTTATCATCGGGCATTCAGAGCGCCGTAAATATTTTACCGAGAGCGACGAAACCGTTAATTTAAAAGCAAAGAAGGCACTGGCAACCGGTTTGAAGCCGATAGTCTGTGTCGGCGAAACGGACGGCGAAAGAAACAAGGGTGTCACGGAGGCGGTTGTGAACCGTCAGGTGCGCGGCGCGCTGGCCGGTATTGATAAGCTTGATGACGTCGTCATTGCCTATGAACCGGTTTGGGCAATCGGAACGGGCGTGGTGGCCACCCCGGCGCAGGCCGGGGACGTTCACGATTTCATTCGCCGGCTTCTTGTTGAAATATACGGCTGTATAGCCGCTGATGTTCGTATTCTCTATGGCGGCAGCGTAACGAAAGATAACATTGCCGAGTTGATTGCGATGGAAGATATTGACGGGGCACTGGTCGGCGGGGCATCGCTAAAAGCCGACGGCTTCCTCGGCATCATTTCCAAAATGCCATAAAAAGGTTAGGGGTGAGGGGTTAGAGGTACAAGGTACAAGGTACAAGGCACAAGGTACAAGGTACAAGGTACAAGGTGAAAGGTTAGAAGGAAAAGTATTTTTCATTACTTATTACTTATTACCCATTGCCCCTAACCTATAACCCATTACCCATTTTATTGTATTTTATGATCAAAATTTTAATCGTTTATCATTCCCAGACCGACCACACCAAACAAATGGCCGACGCCGTTTACGAAGGCGCAAAAGCTATTGAGGGCGTTGAGGTCATTTTGAAGAAAGCCAATGAGGCAACTATCGACGACCTGCTGACCTGTGACGGCCTGGCAATCGGCACGCCGGAAAATTTCGGTTATATGTCCGGCATGGTCAAGGATTTTTTTGACAGGACTTACGGCGACGCCCAGGACAAGGTCTTTCGCAAACCTTATGTCGTTTTCATCAGCGCCGGCAATGACGGCTCGGGAGCACTCAGGGCCATCGAGCGCATCGCCCTGGGCTACAAACTTAAAAATGTTTTCACTCCCGTCATCGCCAAAGGAGAAATCACCGAAGAGGCTCTGGAAAAATGCCGCGAACTTGGCGGAACGCTTGCCGGCGGCTGCGCCATGGGAATTTACTGAAGACAAGACATTTCTGTCCATTGATTGCAATCCAAATAATCATTGAAAGAGGTTCAGGTTTATGGGGAAGAAATCACCGCCAAAAATAATTAAATCAAAATTCAGGGAATTTGTTGAAGCCGTCCTGATGGCTGTATTGATTGCCGGTTTCATTATCTCTTTCATTGTCCAGGCCTTTAAAATACCATCTGGCTCAATGATCCCAACCCTGCTGATCGGTGATCATCTTTTTGTCAACAAATTTATTTATGGCGTTAAAATTCCTTTGATCAGGAAAACGATTATCCCTGTGACCGACCCCAAAAGAGGCGACGTTATTGTTTTTATCTATCCGGCGGACCGATCCAAAGATTTTATCAAACGGGTGATCGGCATCAGCGGCGACAAGATAGAAATGAAAAACAAGAAGCTGTTTATCAACGACCAGCCTTACGAAGACCCGTTTGGCGTTTATGACGATGATACAATTTACCCTGCCGAGGTCCAGCCCCGCGACAACTTTGGACCGTTAACCGTCCCGCAAAATTCTCTTTTTGTTATGGGTGACAATCGCGATCACAGCCTGGACAGCCGCTTCTGGGGTTTTGTCGATTTGAAGGATGTTCAGGGCAAGGCCTTCATTCTTTACTGGTCATGGGATTCCGAAGAAAAGCGTGTCCGTTGGGACCGCCTGGCGAAGCTGATCAAATAGCCACCTTTGAAAAAACACAAAGGCCGGTTGGAGATTTTCCAGCCGGCCTTTGTTTCCCTAATAACCTACAGTCTAACAGCCTTCCCTTACTTTTTCTTCCCGTAGCCAATCATTTTCGCTGACTCCGCAATTGCCGGCAGGACCGCCGGGTCGTCGATTGTGGAGGGAACAACATAATCTTTCCCGTCCACGATTTTGCGCATCGTGGAGCGCAGGATCTTGCCGGATCTTGTTTTGGGCAATGCCTTCACCACGGCTGCTTCCTTAAAGCAGGCCAGCGCGCCGAGTTCGGAACGCACCATCTTCACCAGCTCTGCGACAATTTCTTCGGGCTTCCGGTCCACACCGGCTTTTAAAACAACAAAACCCACCGGAACCTGGCCTTTGAGTTGATCGTCCGCACCCAGCACGGCGCATTCCGCAACATCCTGATGCTTGGAAACGATTTCTTCCATCGCTCCCGTGGAGAGTCTGTGGCCGGCCACATTTATCACATCATCGATGCGGCCCATGATATAAATATATCCATCCAGATCGAAGCGGCCACCGTCGCCGGTAACATAATATCCGGGTCTTTCGGTGACATATTCCAGATAGCGTTTATCGTCTTTCCAGAGTGTGGGCAGGCAACCGGGGGGCAAGGGCAGCTTGATCACCACGGCTCCTTCTTCTCCATTGGGCAGGGTTTTGCCGTCCATATCCTGTATCTGAACATTATAGCCGGGAACGGGTTTGGTAGGTGATCCCGCTTTGATCGGGAATTTTTCAATTCCCATGCAGTTGGCCGCAATCGGCCAGCCTGTTTCCGTCTGCCACCAGTGATCCACCACAGGAATCTTCAACATATCGCTGGCCCAGTGATATGTATCGGGATCCAGCCGTTCACCTGCGAGGAAAAGATATCTCAGGCAGGAAATATTATATTTTTTCAGGTAATCACCATTGGGATCTTCCTTCTTAATGGCCCTGAACGCCGTCGGTGCGGTAAACAGGACGGATACGTCATGCTGCGAAATGACGCGCCAGAATGCTCCGGGATCGGGTGTGCCCACGGGCTTTCCCTCATACAAAACCGTGGCGCAACCATACAGCAGCGGTGCATAAACAATGTAGGAGTGGCCGACAACCCAGCCCACATCGGAGGCAGCCCAGAAAACTTCGCCGGGTTTGATGTCGTAAATGTGCTTCATGGACCATTTTAGCGCGACGGCATGGCCGCCGTTGTCGCGCATGACACCTTTGGGCTTGCCGGTTGTACCGGATGTATAAAGAATATAGAGTGGATCGGTTGCCGCGACGGGCACGCAGGGAACCGCTTTGGCGCCTTTAACTAATTCATCCCAGTCCAGATCGCGTCCAGCCTGAAGTTCCGCCTTCACTTGCGGGCGCTGATAGATGATGCATTTTTCCGGTTTATGGGCGGCAATCTTAATCGCTTCATCCAGCAGCGGTTTGTATGCCAGTGTCTTTTTCCCTTCGATGCCGCAGGAGGCGGAAATCATGACTTTCGGTTTGGCATCGTCAATGCGGATGGCCAGTTCGTTGGGTGCAAATCCGCCGAAGACAACAGAATGCACAGCGCCAATGCGCGTGCAGGCCAGCATTGCCATCATTGCTTCCGGAATCATCGGCATATAGATGATCACCGTGTCGCCTTTAGTGACCCCTAAGCCTGCCAGCACCCCTGCAAATTTAGCTACATTATCGAGGAGTTCCCCGTAGGTGATCTTTTTGACGGTATCGGTAACAGGACTGTCATAAATAACAGCCACCTGATCTTTTCTGCCTGATTCCACATGATAGTCAAGCGTATTGTAACAGGTATTGAGCTCACCGCCTGTAAACCAGCGATAGAAAGGCTTATTGCTGTCATCAAGAACTTTATCCCATTTCTTCGTCCACTGGACGGCATCAGCCGCTTTGCCCCAGAAAACGTCGGGCTGATTGATAGACTGCTCGTACACATCCTTGTACTTCAACAAATCAGACATACCCCCTCCTTGCATTATATTATAACTTATAGCGCTAGCAAAACCCACCGGCGCTGTCAAGAATATAGCAATCATGATTATAAGGCGACTCATTCTTAATCAATAATAAAAACGGCGGTGGCGCCTGGTTTCAGCGGTCGGATTCCTGGGACAAATTTGATTATTTTGCCGGTTTCCGAATCAGACAATCGATCTGGCAAATAAATCTTTAATCGCCATCCTGCCATTTTCATCCAGAAAGCGGGTGCCGCCGCCGGCAAAATGCGCACAGGTGATAACCGGCTCATCGCCTTTTTTGCGTTCGACCCAGTCCAACTTATTCCAGGTAAACCAGGCATTTTTTTTCTGATCGAATACGTGCAGCGGCTTGTTACAGATTTTACTGAATTCCGCACCCCAGCCGGTGCCGCCCTTGACGGTTTTGTCCGGCAGAACCTCACCAATGATAAATACTTCCTGCCCGTTGTTGATCTGATACCATATGGTTTGCAGGATTTTACGGAAGGTCACGTTGTCCGTATAACGGCGATTCATCAGGCGGGAAATATACTCCAGTGAGACGTCACCGTTTTTCAGCTCTTCGTGATTGAGAACACGCAGGCCCCTGCGACGGACAATCGTATGTCCCTCAAAAGTAAAATTTACTTCCTCTATTCCAAAGCTTTCAGCGTTGGCGCCAAATTCCGCTTCGGCGCCCTGAGCGCCGCCACTGAATAAAATACAATCCTCTTTCTTCATTGTGTGTTCCTCTCCCCTGTCTCTTTAATTGATGGATTAACCAGAAAATCTAACGATGTGAAAACCAACGATTAGTCTGTCCGTGTGGCAGCGAGATTGTCCTATTAACGTTTATCTGTCAAGAAAAAACATTGGCGGACAACAGCACTATTGTCTTGTCTGTGCTCATAGGATATACAATCGGCCATGATTAAGGATGCCGCCGGAATCAAGAATCTCCTGAGACGCAAACTGCTCGCCTGGTACAAACACCATCAACGTTCTCTTCCCTGGAGAAAGACAAAAGATCCTTACCGCATCTGGATTTCAGAGATCATGCTGCAGCAAACGCAGGTAAACACAGTTATTCCCTATTATCAGCGATTCATAAAATCCTTCCCCAATGTCCGGACGTTAGCGGCCGCCCCCCTGCAGGATATACTCAAAGCATGGGAAAACATGGGGTATTACTCGCGTGCCAGAAATATTCACGCCGCAAGCCGCACTATCGTCAATCAATGGGGCGGACGGATTCCCGACAAGCTCGAGACAATCAAAACGATCCCCGGCATTGGTGAGTACACGGCAGGCGCGATTCTGAGCATAGCCTACGGGCAGGCTGTTCCTGCTGTTGACGGCAATGTCCGACGGATCTTGTCCCGCCTGTTTGCCATCCGCAAACCCGTGGATGATCCCCGGGAACAAAAAACCCTGCGTGATTTGGCGGCGTTGCTGGTTTGTGCCAAACATCCCGGCGAGTTCAACCAGGGATTAATGGATCTGGGTGCTACCGTCTGCAGGGCTAAAAACCCCAACTGTCCATGCTGCCCGTTATCCGGTCTTTGCCGCGCGAATATTCACAATCTGCAAAACATGCTGCCCATAACAAGAAAAACGCCTGCAATCCCTCACCGGCACGCGGCAGCCGCCGTTATCCGCAATTCAGAGAACCTGCTACTGGTTGTGCAAAGGCAGGCCTCGGGATTGCTTGCCTCCCTGTGGAAACTTCCCGGCGGCTTCATTGAAAAAGATGAAAACATAAATGACATTTTACGACACTGCGTGAAGAAAGAATTGAATATTTCAATTCGTGTCGGCAGATGTTTGGCCTCGGTTGATCATGTCTATTCACATTTTCGCCTGACCCTTCAGGCATATAATTGCCACCTGCTGAAAGGATCTCCCGAGGCACTGGCCTGCCAGAACTGGCGCTGGGCAACGCCGGATCAATTAAAAAAACTTCCAATGTCGAATATTGACCGAAAGATCCTGACTGAAATTGCCAAGTCCTCTTCTTTGTCATGAGGAGGACAGCGGAAAGGTTTGATTGTCCCGACCTATACTTAACCTGACAGATAGTTCCAATTTAGTCTTATCTCTGTAATCCTCTTTCACCTACAA
>CAZXIP010000031.1:0-13684 GCA_964640755.1 uncultured Smithella sp.
CCGCCTGCGCTCCGTCTCCGATTTTTCCAGTTCCTGGATTCGCCGGTCTAATAAGGCATTCTCTTCGATTAGTTTTACTCTGGATGGAACGGGCATCTGATGTCTCCTGATTTGATGTAAATTTTCCGGCTTCTCAATCCATATGCTCAAGCGATAGTTTGGCAGGTTGTTTCCCCAGAAGAACCATGCCGAAATGCTCGTATTTCTCGCCGGTTCTTGTGTCAATGTCGTGCCAGCGTGCCAGAAACTCGCGTTCGCGCAGCCAGGTCCGGCGAATCGTTGCGGGATCTTCAAAAAGCAAAACATCCTTGTTGAGGCCGATGACAATTGCGTAGTGGCCGTTGTCCCAGTCGCGTCGCCAATCGTCGAGTGTCATGTAGCGTTCCGCCCAGGCCTGCAAAAGCACGATCACAGGCGTGCCGGTGTCCACATACTGCTTGACCTGGTTGAGCGACCACTGCGTTCCGGATTTTACATCGAAACCATAGCTTTGCGCAGCCGCGATCATGGCCTGGGGAGGTGTTCCCCCTTCTTCTGTTGTGCCGAGTGCCTGCACGAGTTCATCGCGATCCACCTCCACGCCGTAATAAGTCATTACGGTCTGGAGCGCCTGCACGCCGCAGTCGTAATCATAGATCTGTTTGCCGATGTGCAGGTCAATCATCGACACTTTCTGCGACTCCTGAAGAGACTGAATGGTCTGGGAGAGCGCTTCGGCAAATGCTCGCCTGAGGCGGTTGATCTGTCCGACATTGGGCGTTCCGTCTTCATTTTTGAAGAGGCGTTCGTTGGTTTCCTGAATGAACGCCGGTGCGCGGGCTCCGATACGTTTGATCGCGTTGACGGAATGTGCGGCGCACACATGACCGTGCACCGTGACGTACTCCGAGGCATTCACGGTGACGTGTACATCAGGCAGTTGTTTGCGAAGCTCGGCGGCATAGGTTTCCACAATGACGTCGGGGCAGTAGTAAAGCGGCTTTTCGTCGCGGCTCGTGTGCTGAAAATTCATCAGGTCGATCTGGTTATCGGCGACGCCGCGTGCGGTTACCGTGGAATGCCCGTCAAAGATCAAGCCTGCACCGGCGGAAATGTTTTCTTCGATGCTGCGGTGGAAGGGTTTGAGATATTTGTCCGACCAGGTCGCCCGCATGGAAGCCGATGGTTCATAAGCGCTGCGGTAGATCGGACGTCCGAAGACATCCTTAACCGGCACGCACTCGTCAATGTCCGCGGGGTCCCGGTTCGCGTCCAGAAGGATGCTGCAGTAAGGAAACACCAGCTGTCGGTTGGAGAGTATGTCGCGGAAATCGTACAGCCACTGGGTGAACCAGTCGACGTTTTTCAAAAGCGAGGTAAAATCATCGGTCAGATCTTCCAGTGAGATCTCCGGTGGAATCACAACGCCGCCGTGAGGCACAACAACCAAAATGTCCGATCCCGTCATAACCTAAACCTTTCCTGGTTAGAAGCCTTCCTAAAGCTTAAATTTTTTTTGATTCTATCTCTTTTCCCTGTCGTTTGAAATATAAAATAAATGAAATAATATCGGCATGTTTGATTTCGTCATTGACAGGAATAACTGTTCTTATTATACTTTAAGCCAATTTAGGCAATCTTGTCCAGTGATTCATGAACAATTCATTCCTCTTCAAACAAAAAGAATTTTCGGGTTGGTCAACGCTTGCGGGTGCAATGCTGGCGTATAGCTGCATTTGTGGTGATGTCACTTACGCTTATGGTGTGTTTCTCCCGTCGATGAATGAAGCCTTCGGATGGCCACGTTCGGCTTTATCCGGCCCCTACATGCTTTTTCTGATTACCGGTGGACTGCTTGGGCCATTGGTTGGCTGGGCGATCGCCCGCTTTGGTGCCCGTAAAAATATTATTCTGGGGAACATTTTCGCGGTGCTTGGTCTTCTCGGTATGTCTCAGGTCCGGGAAATCTGGCAAGTCTATCTTTTTTTTGGTGTGATGGGCGGGCTTGGCCTGGCCTTTTCAGAATTTTTAACCATGACGACGGTAATCAATCACTGGTTCATCAGGAAAAGATCTTTGGCTTTGGGATTGCTTTTTGCTTCAGGCGGTGTTGGCGGATTTCTTCTACCGCCGCTGATTGTTTCACTCATCTCCGGTCTGGGTTGGCGATGGGCATGGGTCTGCCTGTCTTTGGCGCATCTTTTGCTGGCGGTTGTTCTGGCTGGAATTCTGATTCGCGATACACCCGAGAGTGAAGGCCAGTTACCGGACGGTCGGCAGGGGGATGTTCCCTCCGAGAACCTTCAGAGCTCTTTACAGGGTCGCGTATATTCAACGGCTGTGGACTGGAGTGTTCGGGGCGCCTTGCGAACGCCGGCTCTTTGGCTGCTGTTGGTTTTGTTTTCCGCTGTATTGTTTGTCCATAACATGATGACGACGCATCAGGTGGCCTACCTGCGGGATTTGCATTATTCTCCCATGGTGTCGGCCACGGCTCTGGGGCTGATGCTGGGAATGAGTATTCTGGGGAGACTGATCAGCGGTATCCTTGGCATGCGGTTTGACGGACGGAGCCTGGCGGCCGTTTTTCTGGGATGCATGGCCCTGGGGATTTTGTCGCTCTTGAATGCTGGAACACTCTTTTTTGTTTATCTCTATTCTATTCTTACCGGCATCGGATTTGGAGGAATGATTGTGCTTCTGCCCAACGTTATGGGAGACTACTTCGGCCGCAAACACTTTTCCAGAATTGTCGGCTGGACAACCCCGGTGGTGACCCTGGTGAGTGCCGCAAGTCCCATACTGGCGGGGTTTTTCTACGATAGGACCGGCAATTATGCTATTCCCTTTGCTGCCGCGTCAGTGCTGCTTTTCGTAAGTATTGTGCTGGCGTTTCTGGTTCGTCCCCCCCGTATGCCCGGGGGGGCCGGGCAACGGGAGGTTCATTCGTGAGTGGTCCAATTAACATTTGTCTAAATCATGGAATCGGTGTAAGAAAAAGGCATGAAAACCAATGATGGAATGATGGTTGCGGTTCGGGTCAGTCTTGTTTGTAATGTAATTCTTTTTGTTATTAAAGCGATTACGTTGTTGATTGTCAATTCGCTTGCCGTTGCCGCTGATCTCGGAATATCGGCCATTGCGCTGTGTGTATCCGGTATACTTTATTATGCGATTAAAATGTCGAATAAACCGGCCGACCTTCTTCATAACTATGGTTACGGCAAGGTTGAAAATGTCACAGAAGCGATAGAAGGCGTTGTGCTGATAGGCCTGGCGCTGGCCATGTCAGTTCAGGCCATTCTTGGTCTTGTTCATCCCAGCGAGGGAATGCATTCACCTGTCATCGGTTTGAGCACCAGTTTAATAGGCGTGGTCATCAATTTCTGGGGTTCCCGCTTTATCATGAAACTTGGAGAAAAACATGCGTCACCGGCCCTCAAAGCCGAGGGGCTGCATTTCCGTCTGGAAGGCTATATCTCTCTGTCCATCACTTTGGCCTTTGCCCTGGTGATGATCCTCCATCATTATGGATTTTTTACATTGGCACAATATGTTGATCCTATGGCGACATTACTGGTCAGCGTGTTGATTACCGTGCCGTCCGTGCGGCTTCTGAAGGAAGCCTATATGAAGCTTTTGGATGCGTCCATTGGCGAAACCAGTCAGATGGACGTCATCAAGGCACTGGCTCTTCACCATGACCGCTACTGCGATTTTAAAAATATACGAACCAGATCAGCCGGTCGCAAACAGTTTGTGGACATGCACCTGGTTATGCCCGATCACATTTCCGTGAAGCAGGCCCATCAGATAGCCTCCGCCCTGAAGCAGGATATTTTCAATGCTGTTTCGGACAGTGAAGTGACGGTGCATATAGAGCCATGCAGCAGGGATTGCGCTTACGTTAAGAATAACCAGAAGTGCCCTTACGCAGACCATTAGACACCATTACCTGCCAAAGAGATCACAGTCAGAGCATTGGGTGCTTCTGGCGGGTATTTTTCAGAATGCTTCAGATAGCCTGTCCATTTCTATCTGTTTTCCGCAACATATTTGACTGGTTTAACCATCTGTTCCTTGAGGATCTTTAAAAACTTTCTGCGGAAAGGGGGAATTTTCGTGAGCAGTGTCATGAGCAAATTCAGGCGTCTCACTTTGAAGTTTTTCTGGGGGAAGTCATAAAAACCATGACTTTTATAATAATGGTGATCCGCCTGAAACACAAAACGCAGGGGACCATAGACTTCATCACGAAAGATCTTTCTTCCTCCAACACCGTTAAAGGTTACGGGCATAACGAAGCCCAGACCGGACAGACGTAACAGTGAGCCTGCGAGTTCAGACAGAAGCAGATCGATCTGCTGATTATCGCCCGCTTCGTCTGTGACGATACCTGCAAGATTGGCTTCCTGAAATTCTCCATAGGACGCGAGAATCTGTCGAAGGTTATCGTTATGACTCAATGGTCCTGAAATCAGAAACGCGATCTGCTTACCGTTGAATACAGGCATGTGGGTGTTGAAGAAAGACCGGTCGAAAAACATTTTCCAACGGGAGGAGAGATAGCGGTCATGAATGGCGCCTGCGAATATGACAATGTCAGCCTGTTTGACTTTTGAGTTGAAGAAATCGATGTAACCGTCTTTGCCCTGATAATCACAGATGTTATTAATGCCGCATTTGCAGCATCCCAGGCATCCTCCCTTGATGTCGATATCCATCAGATTGACGATCTCGACGTTTTCACGAAAGTTCCCGGCAAAGGATTCTACCATGGCGTCGATATTGCCTGTCGGAGGCTGTCCATCTTTCATGATCAGAATCATTTTACCTGCCGTGTCCAAGGTGGGACGGGGATGTACTGGTTGATAAATGAAATTGTTTACGGGAATCGGTGGATAGACACGCGGTGTGGCAATGCGGCGGGACGCGGCATCAAGGAAATTGTCTACAAAAGCCAGCCAGCGGGCTCTTTCCGGTTTTTTCATCAAATCGTACATGGCCGCCGAATATCCGCCCGCATAATGCATTTCCAGATCGTCACAAATGCCGTGAATGTAATTATGCGCGGTGTGATCAAAAAAATGAACAGATGTGGAGACAGAGACGGCATATTTCCCCGAAAATGCATCTTCCTGCTTTCTTTCAAAGATGAGTTCGATAAAACGCTTGTACTGGGAACAGACCAGCAAAAAGTAAAGAGGGAATGACCAGATCACGGCATCCGCTTTTTTTACCGCGTCCGTTACTTCTTGAAAGGCCGCCTCGTTTTTTTCGAATTTCCTGATATTCTGGGCCACCGGGAAATACTGAAAGGAATGGTGAGGATATTGTTTTGCCGCGTAACGGATATACTGGAGAGTGATGCTGAGATCGCCTTTGGGGCTTCCGTTCAAGACAACGATGTTCATCAGTACAAATTCCTTTCGGGAAGTATTGATAATTTATATTCTGAAATACGAAAAAAGTATAGGATTCCGATGAGTGCGTGTCAAGATAATTTGAAAGAAGTTTTTATCATAAACCATTTGTCTGCGATAAACCAATTGACATCAAAGAAGGGTTTTCTTATAATATGAAAGGTGCAGTTCGTAGAGTCTACATTTAATCAACTTCAAGGACCAAAAGCAGGAGAAAACGATGAAAATATTAGTCGCATATGTCGGTGGACTGGATGTTGACAAAGCGGTTTTGGACGTGGCCCGGAAACACGCTAAAGCGTTTAATGCTACCTTGTATGTTGCAAGCTCCATGGAACGCGTATCAGAAAAAGAACGGCCGGATCTGGATAAGATAGAAAAGCAGCTGGATTACGTCAAAGAGACCATGAAAACCGAGGGTATTGCCTGTGAAACGCATATTCTGGTCCGCGGGCTGACACCGGGCGAGGATATTGTGGACTTTGCGAAAGACAATAAAGTGGATGAAATTATTATTGGCATTGAGAAAAAATCCAAAGTCGGCAAGCTCTTTTTCGGATCAAACGCGCAGTATATTATTCTGGAATCGCCCTGCCCGGTGGTCTCCGTAAAATAGCATCCCTGCAGTTTTGAGCTTTTCGAATTTTGCTGCACGGATGTAATAACATAAAGGCCGGTGCTTGTATGAACAAGATCACCGGCCTTTTTTTCTAACGCGCCTGTCAGGTCCTATTTTTTCCTTTTAGCCAGTTCCTCCGTCCGCAGTTCCTTGCGCAGGATCTTGCCGACCGTCGATTTTGGTAATTCCTTACGGAATTCAACTTCCGACGGGAGCTTGTAGGCGGCCAGTTTTGTTCTGCCGTATTCAATGAGTTCTTCGGCCGTCGCGGTTTCGCCTTCCTTCAGAACAACAAACAGCTTGATATTTTCGCCCCTCTTTGCATCGGGGATGCCGATACAGCAGGCTTCCATGACCTTGGGATGCTCGTAGTAAATCTCATCGACATCGCGTGGATAAACATTATATCCGCCTGTGATGATCATATCTTTCTTCCGATCAACGATGTAGAAATAGCCGTCCTGATCCATCGTGGCGATGTCGCCCGTGTAGCACCAGCCGTCACGCAGGAGACCAGCTGTTTCCTCGGGTTTATTCAGATAGCCCTTGGTGACCTGCGGGCCCCGGATAATCAGCTCGCCCGGTTCGCCGATGGGCATATCCACTTCACCTTTGTCCAGATCGACAATCCGGCATTCAGTATCTGAAACGGGCAGACCGATGCTGCCGATTTTACGGACACCTTCGAAGGGATTTGTATGGGTTACAGGAGAGGTTTCCGTCATGCCGAATCCTTCACAGATTACGGATCCCGCCGTTTTTTCAAAATCGTGGATCACTTCCACGGGCAGGGGAGCGCTGCCGGCGAAGAAACCTTTAAAGCACGTCATATCGGTGTTTTTCATATTCGGGTGGTTCAGCATGCCGATAAACATGGTCGGAACCAGCGCTCCAAAATTTGGTTTGAATTTTTTAATGGCATCCAGAAGGGGTTCCGGTTGCGGTTTGGGGATAAGGAGGTCTCCCCATGCCTGATAGACAGAAAAGTTCATCGCGCAGGACATGCCAAACACATGGAAGAAGGGCAGGGCGCCAAGATTGATGTTGTAGGAACCGTGAAACTTCGGGAACCAGGCACTGATCTGCTGTACCTGCTTGCTGATGTTCCCGTGAGTCAGAATAACTCCCTTGGAAACACCCGTCGTCCCGCCGGTGTACTGATACATGGCGACGTCATCAAATGTCAGTTTTGCCTTGGGCGGATTGGGTTTTGATTGGGCAATGCAATCCTTCCATTTAAAAACGTTGCTTGCCTGTTTCATGGGCTTTGACGGCAGCAGACCTTTCTTTTTGCCGACGAGCGGGAAAAGGAGATTGATCGGAAACGGCAGATAGTCTCCGATGGACGTGAGAATAATCTGCTTCACTTGCGTCTTGGGCCTTAAATCGATCATCCGGTTGGCCAGAAGGTCGACCGTGACAATGATTTTTGATCCTGAATCGTTAAGCTGGTGTTCGAGTTCGCGGTCGGAATAAAGCGGGTTGTTCAATACCACGATGGCGCCCAGTCTATGGATGGCGTAATAGGCTGCAACGCAGGGAATTACGTTAGGTAAAATGATAGCAACTGCGTCGCCCTTTTTGATGCCTGCACCGGCAAGGTAGGTTGCAAAGCGGTCCACCATGTCTTTCAATTCTTTGTAGGTCATGGTGTAACCCTGGAAATTCAGCGCCATGCGGTCGGGGTATTTTGCAGCCGATCTGTCCAGAATATCCGGCATGCAAATTTCCTCGTATGCGATTTTCTCGGGAACACCTTTGTCGTAAGACTTCAACCACGGTTTTGATGCGTATACTTCTCCAGCCATTTTAACTTCCCTCCTAAGTTTGGTTAAGACGATGTGAATGAAGCAAACAATGTACCGCTGTCCTTTGTGTAATTAAAGTTGTCTTATTATTCCTCCTGTAATTTATTTAGTTATGACTTTATAAATAAAAAAACGAAAAACTGCGGGACTTCTCGACGGGTGTTGTAGCAATTTTTTTCGGCAAAATCCATAAAATATTCCCTATTCATATCAATACTTTTAATATCTGATGATATTTCGAATAGTTATGGTTGACGGTTTTTTAAAAATAACCGGAAAATATTTATCCGGATATGGTTTCCGGTCCAATGTGGGGCTGGCAAAGCACTTGACACCTATATTTATTTGAGGATATTGCAGAATCAAAAGGAGGTATTTATGAAAAAGAAATCAAGAGATCTGGAAAAAACATATCCGAGCGCTGAATTTGTCGCTAAGCTTCGCCGCCTGGCGGATGCACTGGAGAACGGCAAGCGGTTTGCAATTATGATTGCCGGGGAAAGAATATCGGTGCCGTCTTCCGCTGTGTTTAACGTGGAGCATGAACGTGAAGGGAGAAATGAAGAAATTGAGTTTCAGATAAAATGGCTCAACAAAAAATAGCATCGGCAGGACAGTTGCAGGAGAAAAGGAAGGCCGATTCACCGGCCAGTCAAAAAAAGGCAGCGACCGACACCGGCGCTGCCTTTTCATCATTGAACGGGTATAGTCTTTCACTCGCCTTTAAAGACCGGTGCACGCTTTTCCAGGAAAGCCGTCATGCCTTCCATGGCATCCTTGCTGAAAATGATTTTAGGGGCCCACTCACTGTCTTTACGCAGCCCCTCTTCAATACCATTCTCCAGACCCACGTTCATTCCGCTGAGCACTGCGGCAACAGCCAGTGGCGGACGTTTGGCGAGAGTCGTTGCGAAGGCTTCCGCTTCTTTCATCAGATCAGCTGCAGGGACAACTTTATCAACAAGACCGATCGCCAGTGCTTCCTGCGCGGATAATCTCTTGCTGAAAAGAATAATATCCAGCGCCCTGGATTTTCCTACAACCCGTGGCAGCCGGTGAATACCGCCCCAACCGGGGGTGATTCCGAGATTGACTTCCGGCAGTCCGATCAGTGCCTTGGGATTGTCTGTCATCAGCCTAAAATGGCAGGCCAGCGCCGTTTCACAGCCGCCGCCGAGCGCATGTCCGTTGATGGCCGCGATAAATGGCTTTGTCGAAGCGGCAATCGCGTTCATGATCTGGTTGCCGTCCGGTCCCTTGGTGATGTTGGCGATATCGGAAACATCCATGCCCGCGGAAAAACCCTTTTCACCTGCTCCCGTGATGATGACCGCACGGGTTTCCCTGCTGGTTTCAATTTCGTTTACGGCATTAAAAAGTTCCTCCCGGATCCCAAGGTTGACGGAGTTCATCGGCGGACGATTCAAAACGATCGTCGTCACAAAATCTTTCGTTGATACAATAATGTTTTTGTATTCCATCTTCATTTCTCCTTTCAAATTTTTTATCTGACACCCTAACACCCTACAGCCTATTTTTCACAAAAGGTGACGCAGTGCAGCGGGCTTCCGTGATGCAGTTCTTCGAGTCATTTGTTACGATAAACACCGTGTCAACAGGTGGTAGATTTATATTTGGATCGTTGCCTGGTGTCAAGCATATTCGTTGCAAAAAAGATGGAAGGTACTATCTACGTACAGCAACCGTTGTATAATTATTGAGCAATTGATTTTTTTTGAGGATGTGTTTATGAATCTGATTGACACACAAAAAGCTTTTTTTTATACTTCCCCTCGCTGTTTGAATAATACTTCTGATGAAAAGGACAAATGGGCAGATTTGATATGACAGGCCGTTTGGTTACTTACTTATTCTTTATCATTGTGGTTTTGACATCGATTCCGCTTTATTTAATCGCTTTGACGATCCGTCTGGTGACCTATCCTTTTGACCGCCGTCTGAGGTTCCTTCACTTGTTTACCTGCTTTTGGGCTTCGATTTATTCCTGGATGCTGCCCGCCTGGAAGGTCCGCATTGAGGGCCGCGAAAATGTTCGCCAGGATGTTGCATATATGGTGGTTTCGAACCATCAGTCGCAGCTTGATATTCTGATCGCCTTTCGCCTTTTTTTTCACTTCAAATGGGTATCCAAAATCGAAATGTTCAGATTTCCGCTCATCGGTTGGAACATGGTTCTGAATCGTTATGTTAAACTGAAGCGTGGCGACAAGGAGAGCATCGCTCAAATGCTAACGGCATGCGAAGTGCATCTGGATGAGGGAAGCTCCGTTTTTATGTTCCCGGAAGGGACCCGTTCTCATGATGGCGAGATCAAAGCTTTTAAACTCGGTGCCTTCCAGCTGGCGCATAAAAAGAAAGTGCCCATCCTGCCCATTGTGATCAGCGGAACGTGGAAGGCGCTGCCCAAACATACCATCATATTTACCGGTGTGAAAAAATTGTATATAAAAATATTTGAAGAAATTCCCTATTCGGCTTTTAAGGACCTGTCGGTGGAGGAAACCGCGGAAATGACGCGGCAGTTCATGATCGGAAATCTGAACGTGATGAATCAATACACGCTTGGGAAGTAGATATTCCGGTCTTATACTTTCAGGAGCGCACTGCCGATTTTTTTCTGCCGGATATCCATCAGCCCTTTCTTAAGGGCCACCATTGATTCTATATCCCTGTGAAGGTAAGTGTATTCGAAAGATCCGGTGATTTCCCGGCGGTCGGTTATTTGTGTGATGCGTTCGTGAAATTCGGTCGCGGTTCTGGTAAACGTGATCATCAGAGGGACGGGCGAGGCGTTGTTCCGATCGAGCCTGCTGGCCGCCTCATAGGCAATGACCCGCATGGTCTGCAAAAGTGCGTGAAGGGCTCCCAGTTCACTCTGCAGCATGATGTCCGGCTCAGACGGCTGTTCCCGAATAGCGGCGATCAGGAGGGACAGTTGCGCGGCTGCTCCTCCCAGCAAGGGCCCCATCATGACAACGTCTTCTATTTCTCCCATGGGGACGACCATGTCCCGCCAGGCGTTTCCTTCCTTTCCCAGGACAGACTTCTTCCCGATCCGGCAGTTCTCCAGCTTGATGCCGCCATGCGGTGAAGGTTTCAGGAAATTCATCGCCATCGGCTTTGTGACCGTGACGCCTTCCGTTGTGCGAGGCACGATAAAGGCTGTGAAGCGCTTTTCCGGCGTTTTATCGTCCGTTACGGCAATGACAATAAAAATCCCCGCGATGGGGCCGTTGGTCAAATAGGTTTTCTCTCCGTCTAAAATGTAAAGGTTGCCCTGCTTTCGGGCCGTCGTCGCCATCTGCTTCGGGCGGGACCCCCGACCCGGTTCGGATACGGCAAAAGACAGAGTGATTTTCCCCGCTGCCGCGGCAATCAGATACTGACTTTGCTGTTCGCGTGTTCCGAAAATCCTGATGATGTAATGGGCAATGATCTGCTGGTAGAGCCAGGATAAGGCCAGCCCGAGGTTATAGCCGTTTCTGACGAACGACTCTCCCGCTTTCAAAAGATCGATATATCCGCCACCATCACCCCCGTACATCCGGTCAATACCGATTTTGAAAAGGCCGGCCTTGCCCATCTTTTGCCAGATATCCATGGGAAATTCCTGCCCCGTCTGCAGATCCAGACGGCTTGCAACGTATTGGGCGGCAAATGCGCCCGCCGGGTTTTTGGGGGTTTTGAAGTTTTCTGTTTCGGTCCTGTCCATATTACCTCGCGTTATTTGAAACGGCCTGCGACGGCCTGACTACAGGATGAGTTCCTCAATAAAGGTGATCAGCTGGTTGACGTTCCGGCAGGGACGGACTTCGTGGCAATGATGGGTGTAGGTCTTGATCTCACTGTCACCCGTGCCCCACAGGTTTTCCGGTTCCGGGTTGAGCCAGATGACCCGCCGGCAGCGGTCCCTCATTTCGCCCAGGATCGCATCTTCGGGATTCATGTAGTTGGAACGCCCGTCGCCGACAATGATGAGCGTTGTTTTCTTTGTCAGCAGCTCCATATGGTTTCTTTTAAAATGGCGAAAGGTCTCTCCGTAATCCGTCGGCGCTTCATAATGAACGTCGGCTTCTTCCATGACAATGCGGATGGCCTCGGCGATTTCCTGCTCCTCAAAGATGCCGGTGACATCCGTCAACTGGTCGATGAAGACAAAGCTGTTTACCTTGTCAAAGCAATCCTGAAGGGAATAAAGAAGGTTGAGCATGAAGCGGGCTGCCGCCCAGACAGAGCCGGAAACGTCGCACAGCGTCACGATCCGGCTTTTCCGCATGGTTTTCCTGCGGTATTTAATGTCCAGGGGGACGCCGTTGTATTTGGCGGAAGCTCTAAGGGTTTTCTTGACGTCCAGATTTCCCCGGTCCCGCACGGCATAGCGGCGGCTGATGATGTTTTTCAGCTTGCGAACCAGCTTGTCTATGGCTTCCCGCATTTCTTCGACTTCCTGGCGGGTGAAGGATGAAAATGCTTTTTCTCCCAGATCCTTCAGCCGCTGCTCGTAGGTCTTCACTTTCCGTGTGCCGGTATCTCCCGGCCGGGGTTCGTACATCAGGATGGAACGGGCGGCATCCAGCCGTTCTTCAAAATGAGAGGACAGATTTTGCAGGGCGGCAGGGTCCATGTTCAGGTAGTTTTCTTCGATGAGCAGAGAGGCAGCCGTTGCCGCCGTGTTGATCTGCATCAGCACATTAAACCGGCTGGCCAGCGGCCCGAAATTAAAACGGGTGGGCGCTGTCTGGTCATCTGATTCCATGTGAATACGGCGCATTTCCGCGAGCAGCGTCATGGGATTGCCGCCCAGGAAATCTACCACTGCTTCGTAAACAGGATTGTCGTGGGGCTGCTCTTTCAGAACGCCTGCCGCTTTCCGGATTTGCTGTGTCTGATCGGCCGCCAGCCGCATGTCGCCCGCATTGACGCGCATTTCATGAAAGAACAGGTGATAGAGGCGGTCAAAATGCTGAAGGTCTCTCAGGCTTTTGGCGAAATTGGCTCGAAGCAGCGATTGGAATTGCCTCTCGTCGGTCGGATCTATCAGCTGCAGCTGGCGGAGACTGTCGAGAACCTCCGAGGTAGAGACCCGAAGACCCGCCGCCCGGCAGCAGGACACAAATTGAGAAATAAGGTTGACCATAAAACACCATGACAAGATTTCCGCGTAAAACGGTACACCGGCCGGCCCCGGTCCTTCAGATAACCACCCGATCTATGTTTTTGCGAACTTTTTCCAAGTCAGACTGGTATTTGCAGATGACGTTGAGTGTTTCAGAGACAACTTCAGGGCTCAGTTCATGAATCTGCAGGGCCAGAAGCGATTGCGCCCAGTCGAGGGTTTCCGAGATGCTCGGGCTTTTTTTCAGATCGAGTGTGCGGATTTTGCGAATCGCGTCCACGAGCGTGGCGCAGAGTTTTTCTTCAATGTCCGGGATTTTCAGCCGGACAATGGCAATCTCCGTATCACGCGCCGGATAATCAATATACAGATGAACGCAGCGGCGCTTGAGAGCGTCGCTCATGTCCCGATAGTTGTTGGAGGTCAAAAGGACAAAGGGAATCCTGACGGCTTTGCGCGTTCCCAGCTCGGGAATGGAAACCTGAAAGTCGGAAAGCAGCTCCAGCAGAAAGGCTTCAAATTCTGGATCAGATTTGTCCACTTCGTCCAGCAGCAGCACCACCGGAAGGTCGGAACTGATGGCCTGCAGCAGCGGGCGGGGCTGGATAAACCGGTCGGAAAAAAACGCGTCTTCCTGCGCCGCGATGTGGTCCACCGCTTCAGTCAATGTTGCCGTGGTTCCGATGATGTCGTTGATTTTGTCCTTGACCATCTGGGT
>CAZXIP010000032.1:0-1870 GCA_964640755.1 uncultured Smithella sp.
AGGCCAAAGCAATTCCCTATCTGCTTTCCGGCCGCGATGTGATGATTCAGTCACGTACCGGCAGCGGCAAAACAGGCGCTTATTTGCTGCCCATCATGCAGAAAATCGATCTGCAAAAAAATGTCGCCCAGGCGCTGGTTTTAGTCCCCACCCGCGAGCTGGCCCTGCAGGTGTCCCAGGAAGCACTGATGCTGACAGAGGGGACCCACTTAAGGACCGCTGTTGTTTACGGCGGTGTCGGATATACCGCCCAATTGGATGCTTTTCGCAGCGGCGCCCAGTTAGTGGTCGGTACACCGGGACGCATTCTTGATCATCTGCTGAAAAACACACTTTCACTGGATCATCTGAAAATGTTGATTTTTGATGAGGCGGACCGGATGCTGTCGATGGGATTTTATCCCGACATGGTTAAGATCCGCAAATATATTCCGACCGGCAAAATTGCGAGCAGTATGTTTTCCGCCACGTTCCCGCCGCAGGTCATTCGCCTGGCCGGTCAATTTTTACACGAACCCCGGTTGTTGAGTTTAAGCGGCAACGAGGTGCATATCGCTGAAAGCGAGCATATTTATTATGTTGTGCCGGGTATGCGCAAGGAACGCTCGCTGGTTAGGATCATCGAAATTGAAAACCCCGCTTCGGCCATTATTTTCTGTAACACCAAAGACACGGTGCATTACCTTTCAGTTGTGCTGAAGCGTTTCGGTTATGATGCAGACGAACTGAGTTCGGACCTGGCCCAGAACGCGAGGGAGAAGGTGATGGCAAGGGTGCGGAGAGGCGCGCTCCGCTTTCTGGTTGCCACCGATGTGGCGGCACGCGGTATTGACATCCCCGATCTTTCGCACGTGTTTCAATATGAGCCGCCGGAGGACCCGGAAGCTTACATCCACCGTGCCGGACGCACGGGAAGGATGGGATCAAGCGGTGTGGTCATTTCTGTGGTTGCCGAAATGGAAAAATTCAAGATGCAGAGTATTGCGCGTTTTTACAATATTCATATGGAAGAACGTCAGCTGCCCGGTGATGATGAACTTGAAAAAGTGGTTGCCGAACGCATCACTGCACTTTTAGAGGCTCGCCTGCGCAGCCGTGATAATATTCAGATTGAACGCATGCAGCGGTTTTTGCCGTTGGCCCGCAGTCTGGCTCAGGCCGAGGATGAACTGGCCATCGTCACCATGCTGCTGGACGATTATTATCAGCAGTCCCTGCATGCGCCGCCTGTTCAACCCGCGACGGATGCCTTGGACGAGGTAGGCCCGGTCCGGCCAAAACCCAAGTCCAAACCTCAAAATGAAAGACCGAGGTCGAGAAACAGAAAACCCAAGAAACCATAGTCAGGCGGACCTGCCAAAGATTGCTGTTGACGGCAGCCAGATGATGCAGGTTTTCGTCAATCTGATTATAAACGGTATTGAAGCCATGCCGGAGAAAGGAAAATTCATCGTCAGCGCCAGGCAGGTAAAAAATGCAGAAGGCAAAGGGAGATTGGAGCTTTCTTTCAGGGATTCGGGTCACGGCATTCCGGCAGGTGAAATTGATCATATTTTTGATCCGTTTTATACCACCAAGGCGGTCTGCAACACCGGCCTGGGGCTATCAATATCCAAAGGAATCATTGACATGCATGGCGGAATCATATACGCTGAAAGCGAAAATGAGAAAGGCACGAACGTTGTCGTCAATCTGCCTGTAGCCAAATGATCAAGGGAGTGCTGCTGTGGAAAAGCCTATCCGTATTCTGGCCGTTGATGATGAAGAATCATTTACCTTTTTCGTAAAGCTCAATCTTGAATCCAACACCATACATGATTTTAAAGTCATAACCGCCGCCAGGGGCGAAGAAGGGTTGAATCTGGCCAAA
>CAZXIP010000032.1:1970-13469 GCA_964640755.1 uncultured Smithella sp.
GGTCAAGCGCATTGAAACCACCCTGAATTTAAGTCAGGGTTGAGGTTTGTGTTTTTATGCCGGTTCTGCTGCCGGTTTAAATTTTAGCACAATGCTGAACGCGGAGATTCTTCATGGATAAAAGCATTATTAAAAGCAGGTTCAATTTCGACAAGGAACTGGTCATCATTCTGCTGCTGGTGGCCATCGTGTTGTTTATCTATTTCTTTGTGATCAACCAGCGGGCGTTTTTAAATGTTTTCTATCTGCCGGTTTTGCTGGGTGCGTACTTTTTCGGCAAACGTTATGCCGTTGTTTCGGCCGTTTTTTCCGTTGTGGCCGTCTGTCTGATGGCCTACCTTTTCCCCCGCAGTTTTGCCGCCGGTACAGGAGAAAATGCGGAGTTTTATAAATGGCTCGATCTGATTACCTGGGGAATTTTTCTCGTTTTCACAGGCTATTGCATGGGGTTGCTTTATGAGAAAAAAGAACAATCCCAAAAAGAACTGCAAAGGACCTACAGCGGCATTATTGAAATGCTGTCGCTGGTGATTGAATCGGCGGACAATTACACGCAGAGCCATTCCCACCGTGTTTCCATCATTGCCAAAATGATCGCCCAGAAGATGAAGCTCAATCAGTTTGATGTAGAAAATATCAGGATAGCCGCACTTTTGCATGATCTGGGTAAGGTCGGTGTGAGTGAGGCGGTTCTGCAGAAAGTCACGACGTTGACAGCCCAGGAAAGAAGCCACATACGCCGCCATACGCTTCTGGCCGTCAATATGCTCGAACCGCTGGGGGAAACCGTTGGAGACATCCTGCCCATCATCCTTCATCATCATGAGAAATATGACGGCAGCGGCTACTACAAGGCTGCGCAGGAGGATATTCCGCTGGGCGCCAGAATTATTGCGGTGGCAGACGTATATGACGCCCTGACCACCGACCGTCCCTACCGAAAAGCGTTCACCTCTCTTCAGGCCAAACAGGAGATTCTGGCCAATTCCGGCACCCATTTCGATCCCCAGGTGGTCAAGGCTTTTAGTGAGATCTTTGCCTTCCTCGAAACGGAGAATTATCTTTCATCTGCTGCTGTTTAAGCGGGTGAATGAGCGGTGCGTGTTTGATTGCGGCTATTTGCGGAGGTTGTATTTAATCATCTTCAATTGCAGGCCTTTACGGCTGATGCCCAATTGTTTTGCAGCCCTGGTGACATTATCTCCGGACTCTTCCAGGCATCTGATGATCATCTGTTTTTCCACGTTTTCCATGTGCGTTCGCATAAAGTCTTTAAACGATGCTTTATCTTCAGGCGATGGGGCAACGACATTTTCCTGCAGGTTGGCCTGAAATTCCGGCGGCACTTCCCCGATTGTGATCACGGGTCTTTTTGCCAGCAGCATCATTCTCTCCATCAGGTTTTCCAGCTCCCGGATATTACCGGGCCAGGAATGCCGCAGAAGCAATTCCATGACGGCATCATCCATGCCGCGGACGGCCAGTTCCAGTTTTCTGTTTAGCTTATCAATAAAGAATTCCACCAGAGGCAAAAGATCATTCATCCTTTCACGCAACGGGGGCACATTGATGGGAAAAACATTGATCCGGTAGTAAAGATCTTCACGGAAGTCTCCCCTCTGAACGCTTTGCAGGAGATTTTGATTGGTGGCGGCAATGATGCGGACATCCACCTTAATGGTTTTGAGGCCGCCGACCCTTTCAAATTCCTGTTCCTGCAGGACACGCAGCAGTTTCACCTGCATGTCCCTGGGAATTTCACTCACCTCGTCCAGGAAAAGAGTGCCTTTGTGTGCCAGTTCGAACCTGCCGGGCTTGGTAATCACCGCACCCGTGAAAGCGCCTTTTTCATATCCGAACAGTTCACTTTCCATGAGTGTCTCAGCGATAGCCGCGCAGTTGAGCTTGATCAGCGGATTATTTTTCCGCGGTGAATTCCTGTGAATCGCCTCGGCCACCAGTTCCTTGCCCGTACCGGTTTCGCCGTTGATGAGGACCGTCGTTGCCGTGGGAGCTACGCGTTTGATCGCGTCAAATACGTCCAGGGTCGATTGACTGGATCCAATGATGCCGCCGCGTTCAATTTCTTCCGGGGGCAGGAAAAGTTCATTTTCCTTTAAATCCCTTGTCTTAATTGCCTTGGACACAACATTTTTCAATTCCTCGAGTTCGAAGGGTTTTGTGATGTAATCCAGGGCGCCTTTTTTCAGGGCTTCAACGGCCGTGGCGACGGTTCCGTGGGCCGTGATGATGATGACCGGAATATCGGGGTACTTCCGGCTGACGCGGCCCAGCAGTTCCATGCCGTCGATTTGCGGCATTTTCAAATCTGTGATTACGGCGGCAACCGGGCCGGATTTCAGAATTTGAAGCGCTTCGGAGCCATTGGAGGCCGCGGCAACTTCATACCCTTCTTTCTTCAGCATAGCCGCCAGGACCAGCCTCATATTCAATTCATCATCGACAATTAATATTTTGTTCATGCTTCTCAACTATTAGAACTTGGTGATTAAATCAAGACGGATTGTAACGGATTTTAGCCCCGGCGCCCAGCTGGATAAAGAAGATGCTTCCCTGTCCGGCAATAGATTTTACCCGGATGGAACCGCCATGTTCCCTGATAATCCGCCTGCATATCGCCAGCCCCAACCCCACGCCGCTTTCTTTTGTCGTGTAAAAAGGCTTGAAAATGTTCTTGAGGTTCTCCGGACGGATTCCGCTTCCCGTATCCTGGATGGAAATACCGACGGCCTGACCTTCGCTGGCTTCAATTTTTATTGTTTTGTAAGTAAGGCTGCCGCCCCGGGGCATGGCTTCAATCGCGTTGAGGGAAATATTAATCAGGACCTGAAGCATCTGCTGCTCATCCATATCGACATGCGGCAGCCCCTCCTCAAGCTCTTGGGAAATGGCAATATTCCCCGTCATGCGATTCGCGGCGATAATGGCAATTGTCCGCAGAACAAGGGCATTGATGTCCTGTGGCCGCCTGTTGACACCCGCAGGACGGGCGTAATCCAGAAATTGGCTGACGACGGTGTTCAGCCGGTTGACCTCCTCGGTGATCACGTTCAGAAGCTGTCCCTGTTCTTCCGTAGCCGCTTCGGAATGAAGGTATTGCGCCGCACCCTTGATGGAGCCCAGCGGGTTGCGGATTTCATGGGCGAAAACCGGCGCCATTTCCGCAAGCATCAGTGCTTTTTCTTTTTCCAGTTTTTCATCAAACTCGTATAGCGACGTAAAGACATCCTTGCTTTCGGGATAGAGGGCAGTAAACAAACTTTTTAATATCATCTTGACCGGCGTGATGGAAATGATGATTAGAAACGACATCATGAAGACACTGGTAAAAGAAGGCGTGCCGCCACTGAAAAAGAAAGATACCAGGTAAATAATCGCTGCTCCGGTCAGGGTGCTGACGACAATAATGAGTGCCCGTGCGAAAAAATGGTGCAGTTCAGAAAGCTGAGGATATGCGACAATCAATAGTGTAAAATAAAGCAGTGCCGATAAAACGAGACCGCTGACCGGCTCAAAATGGTATCCCAGATAACCTGAAAGATCGACCGCGCAGATGAAAGCGGCTGTTGGACAGGCAATGAGCAGATAGCTCAGACGTTTTTTTTCTGTTGACGGCGATAATCTGTTCACATGGTATAGCAGGGAAAAATAGCAAACGCCAAGGACAATGCAGGTATAGGCGATCAGTGAGAGATGGAACCCCGATCGTGTGCCAAGAGGAGTAAGTTGCGAAACGACTCCTGCCGCGCTGAGAAGAGACACCATGGCCAGAAATCCCTTCGTCAAAAAGGATTCGTTGGGGGTGAGCATTCGGGAAAAAAAGACAACTGCAGGAGCGACGGCCAGAAGGCCCAGATGTTCAAGATGCTTCCAGAAACCGTAGGTGGTGAGTCCTGTGAGAAAAGCGGCCGCCTGGAAAATGAAAACGGCCAGGCAAAGGATGGCAAAAGACTTTTGCAGCCTGTCCATTTTCCCCGTGATGAACAGAGAAAGGGCAATTGTGAAACTGGTCGCAGCCAGTGTAAAGGTATCCATGGCAATTCCGGTTTTTCGCTTTAGGGTGGTTACCTATACCGTAGAAAAAGGAAAAAGCTAAGGAAAATTTCCTCTTGATTTTTCAGATACTTCAGATTGAGGACCGGGATGAGATTTCTGCCGCAAAAGATTGACTTTTTCTCCGCTCTGATTTAAAGATTAAAGTCCATCTAAGATAAAAAAAGGGGATCGGTGAATACATGAAGAAAAAGGATTTATTAAAAAATGAAGTCGAGCATATCGACATCAAGGCGATCAATTCGGTAGAAATGATCAAAGCGATGAAGAAGATGTCCTTTTCCGCGAGGGACCTGGCGTCGGCCGCGGATATCTATGACCGGATGCTTGGCGAAAAAAAATGCGCGGTCATTCTGACGCTGGCCGGTTCGACCAGTGCCGCCGGCTGCATGCAGGTGTATGTGGATCTGGTGAAAAACAATATGGTGGACGCGATTGTGGCAACCGGCGCTTCGATTGTCGATATGGATTTTTTTGAAGCACTGGGGTTCAAACACTATCAGGGCACGCCGTTTATCGATGACAAGTTATTGCGGAGCCTGTATATAGACCGGATTTATGATACCTTTATCAGCGAGGACGATCTGCAGCACTGCGATCGAACGATCAAAAAAATAGCGGATGGCCTGGCCCCGCGTCCTTATTCATCGAGGGAGTTCATCTACGAAATGGGCAGGTATCTGGTCAAGCATTCCAAAAAGAAAGAATCTCTGGTTCAGGTGGCTTATGAAAATAATGTGCCGATTTTTTGCCCCGCGTTTTCCGACAGTTCGGCGGGATTCGGTCTGGTGATACACCAGTATGAGCGGCCCGACAATCATCTTTCAATTGACTCTGTTAAGGATTTCCTGGAATTGACCATGATCAAGATACATGCGGGAACCACCGGTCTTTTAATGATCGGGGGCGGTGTACCGAAAAATTTCGCGCAGGATACCGTTGTCTGCGCGGAGATTCTGGGCAAGGATGTTCCCATGCATAAATACGCTGTTCAGATAACCGTTGCTGATGTGCGCGATGGTGCCTGCTCGAGTTCCACGCTTAAGGAAGCAAATTCCTGGGGCAAGGTGGATTCATCGTGTGAGCAGATGGTTTTCGCGGAAGCCACAACAGTTCTACCGCTTCTGGCCAGTTATGCCTACCACAAGGGTAGCTGGAAAAAACGTAAAAAGTGGGAACTTGCCAGGCTTTTCAGCGACACGCCCGGAAAGACCGGCAGGAAGATCAAATAATTTATAAAGGAGACGAGGCTTTTTTTACTGCCCGTTTATGCGGGGATGACGAACAAACCGTCATGAGTTGTGTGCGTGATGGAATTGTTCAGGATTTGAACGGATCAGGTCTTGGTGGAGATGAGGGGGATCGAACCCCTGGCCTCGGCGTTGCGAACGCCGCGCTCTCCCAGCTGAGCTACATCCCCAACCATAAAAAAACGCCGCGAGCATATAGTTTGATTGTCTCGATGTCAAGGATTAGTTAAGAACCTGTTGAAAAATCAAAACCGGTGTTGCCCTGAATCTCGGCTTGACAAAGCAGGCTGGTTTTTCCTATACTCAAATACGTTTAATTATCATTACCATTAATAAATAAGTAACAGTTTTTCGAACTCAATACCAGGTTAGAATTAACACTCACAGGAGAAATCCATGGCAAAAATTGACGCTTTTTTCCAACTGATGCACGATAATAATGCATCCGACCTTCACCTTGTGTCCGGCCAGCAGCCCGCTATCCGTATTCGCGGTGACATTGAACGCATCAAGTATGATATCCTGAATAATGATTCTCTGAAAGCGCTCCTTTACGAAATCACGCCGGAACATAAAATCAAGCATTTTGAAGAAACCGGTGATGTTGATTTTGCCTATGAAATTCCGGGCCTCGCAAGGTACCGCGCCAATTATTTTCAGCAGAAATACGGGATCGCAGCGGTGTTTCGTGAAATTCCCAGCAAAATTGCCACGTGCGTGGAACTGGGAATGCCGTCTGTCATTGCCAAACTGGCTATGTTGCCGCGCGGTCTGGTGCTGGTAACCGGACCGACCGGAAGTGGAAAATCGACAACACTGGCGGCCATTATTGATGAGGCAAACCGTCTCCGCAAGGATCATATCATTACGATTGAAGATCCCATCGAATTCGTGCACAAGAGCCAAAACTGCATCGTTAACCATCGTGAAGTGGGGATTCATACGAAAACCTTCTCCGCGGCTCTGCGAGGCGCGCTGCGTGAAGATCCGGACATCATTATGGTGGGCGAAATGCGCGACCTTGAAACCACGGCGCTGGCGGTTGAGGCCGCCTCTACCGGACACCTGGTGTTTGCGACCGTGCATACGACCAGTGCTGTGAAAACCGTTGACCGTGTTGTTGAAATATTTCCGGAGGCGGAGCAGCTGCAGATTCGGTCAACGCTGGCTGACGGGTTGAGAGCGGTCATTTCTCAGGTCATTTTCAAAAGAGTCGACATGAAGAACCGCTGTGTCGCCCTGGAAATTCTCATTGCCAATGCGGCGGTGCGCAACCTTATCCGGGAACAGAAAACCTACCAGATTCCGTCCATGATCCAGACCGGCAAGAAATACGGCATGCAGCTTCTGGACGACGGCATCATGGATCTTTATAATCGGGGATGGATCAGTGGCGAAGACGCGTATATGAAAGCAAATGACAAACCCAGGTTCCGACCGCTTTTAAAATATCCACCGACAGACTTTACCGAAGTTTAGAGAGGAAACGTTATGAGAAAACCGGAAATAGATCATATTCTGATCAAGATGCTGGAATCCAGTGCCAACATTTCCGACATCATCCTGACGGTCGATAAGCCTTTTCAAGTGGAGGCCGCCGGTGTGCTGGTGCCGGTAGACCTTGAACCTCACCTTGAAAGACTGACGCCGTTTCAAACGGAAACGTTCGCGCTGAATCTGATCAATCAGGACCGCCGCCTGATAGACATATTAATGGAAGAGGGTTCCTGCGACCTTTCCTATGAATTGCCGGGCCTCGCCCGTTTCCGCGTGAATATATTTTCTCAGCGCGGCCAGTATTCCATCGTCCTGAGAAAACTGGAAACGCAGATTCCTTCGTTTACCGAACTGGGTCTTCCGGAAGCCTACCGCCGCGTAGCGACGGAGAAAAACGGTATTGTTCTGGTCACCGGTGCAACCGGTTCCGGTAAAACGACATCGCTTGCCGCCGTCATCAATGACATCAACGAAAAGAATCCGGTTCACATCATTACCCTGGAGGACCCGATCGAATACACGCACACTCAGAAAAAAGCGACGGTCAATCAGAGGGAACTGGGCAAGGATTTTGACTCGTTTGCCAACGGTTTACGCGCAGCACTGCGCCAGGCCCCCAAAGTCATTCTGGTGGGCGAAATGCGCGACCGCGAATCGGTTGAGATTGCTTTGAATGCTGCGGAAACGGGGCATCTTGTTTTGAGTACGCTGCATACCACCGATGCCGGCCAGACAATCAATCGTATTCTGGGTATGTTTGCAATCGATGAGGAAAATCAGATCCGAACGCGTCTGGCGGATTCATTGCGCTGGATTATCTGCCAGCGGCTGCTGCCGAAAATCGAAGGCGGCCGGGTTGCCGCGTTTGAAGCCCTGGGAACTTCTCTGAGGACCAAGGACATTATCCTTCATGGTGAAACAGAGGGGAAGACATTCCAGGATATCATTCAGCAGGGCAAGGCATTCGGAATGGTCACATTCGATAATGCCATTGTCGATCTTTTTGCCAAAGGCCTGATTACCGAAGAAACGGCCAAAGCTTATGCGTCCAACCGCTCCAATATTTCACGCGGTATCGATTCCATCAAAAGCGCGAGGGGAGAGAAAACAACAGACATCGATAGTCTCGAGGTGGATCGGTTTTACGGTAAAGATAAAACAAAGGATAAGTTCTGGGGGTAAGAGCAAAACCTTTTCTCAATGGACAGACGAAGGAGACGTCAATGGCCGAAGAAACAGCAAAACCAGTGGAAAAAAAAGCAGCAGAAGGAATTGATTATTCCGGAAGACCTTTTGGTTATACGATACCGGATACACAAACGGCGATGGTCTGTGAACAGGATCCCGTCATACGGGAAAAGGTGGTGGCCGATTTAAAGAAAATGGGTTTTTTAACCTCTCAACCGGCCACATACAAAGACGCTCTCAAGCACATGCGTTTTCACGTTTTTAGCGTTGTTTTTGTGGATGATGACTTTGATACCGGCGTATGGGAGACCAATAACGTTCTTCGTTATCTGGAAAATCTGAATATGGCCGTCCGGAGGCAGATTTATGTCGTTTTAGTCAGCGCGACGCTTCCAACGATGGATAATATGCAGGCGTTCAATAAAAGCGTCAATCTGATTATCAACAAGCGTGACATCGGCAGTTTGGAAAAGATATTGCGACAGGCCATGGCTGAAGATGAAGATTTTTATCATGTCTTCAAGGAAAAAATTCAAAAACATACTTAAAAAGTTCTCTGTTTCAACCGGGTGTTTTTTTTGAGCGGCCGGAGGCTTGCCGGGCTTCTTCCAGGTTTTGACGGCAGGGTATCGATGCGTCATAGGAAAGTGCGGATTCAAAAGCTTTGACCGCGTTTTCAAAATATTCTGCTTTCATCAATGAAATGCCCAGACGATTAAAATAGGCCGCAGCGTGCGGAGGGTTATATTCACATGCCTTTTCATACTGGGCAAATGCGTCCGGGATCTCGTTTGTGGCAATCAGGATATCACCAAGAAAACAGTAGTAAAGACTGTTGGATGGTGAGAGGTCCAGGCAATTGATCAGCAGTGTTTTGGCTTCGCTGAAAAGGCCTTTCTTCACACACAAATTGGCTGCCTGAAAGAGGTAGCGGTCTGCTTCTTCCGGATCAACAATGCCTGCCTGGCGATAGGCGTTTTCAAACTCCTGATTCTTTCCCGCTGCCAGAAGGGCTTCCCCCATCAGGCAGTAGAAAACGGGATTGTCCGCTTCCATCGATGTAAGCCTTCTGAATGCGTCGCAGGATTTTTCGCTCCGGCCGGAGAGCAAATAAGCTGTTCCCAGTTCCTGCAGCAATCCGATATCTTCCGGCTGCACTCTGGCCGCTTTCTCGCAAATGGCGACCAGGCTTTCGATCTGTCCCTCCTGTTTATAAATCCGCACCAGTTCATCGTAGGCAAAGCCGGTAAAGACTTTGCGCTGGAGCTCGCGATCCAGAAGGATTTCCCAGTATTCAACAGAGCGCTGTTTATCTCCGCTGTCCCAGTACGCCCAGGCCAGGCGAAGCAGCACGGATTCATCGTCCGGATGAATCTCATAGAGCCCCTGCAGGCAGGCAATGGCGTCGACGAATTTCCCCTGCTTCAACAGGTCATCCGCCCCATCGAGTTCTTCAGTGATCATGTTGTCTTTAATCATGGAGTTAAAAAAACGGGGGAGCAGATTCTCCCCCGAGAGTTTTTAGCAACTGCAGGAACCGCATCCGCCGCCCTCTTGAGAGAGGTTTGATGTTAATTTAAAACCCGCTCCCTGGGGTGTCGCGATGAAATCAATATTAATGGGTTTAGACTGATTCAACAGGTCTTTTTCGATGACAAATTTTGTTCCTTTTTCTTCAATCACTTCATCTTCATTTTTTGGCTCATCCAGAGCCATTCCCAAAGAGGGCCCCGATCAGCCCATTGACATGGTGATGCGGATGGCCGCATCAGGGTTTTTATCCTTGAGAAACTCTTTAATGACTTCCGAGGCCTTGTCTGTAACTGTCAGCATGTAACATTCTCCTTCCGGTGATGTCCTTTTGACATCAATTTTTTTAATAACTTATTCATAATTGGCCCGTTGTCAATTATAATTTTCTCGATTTTGATTAAGATCCCGTATTTACGGATGAAAAGCAGGATTTAATCATGATCTTCGAAGATCTCATGTCCGCTTTCAACCAATGAAATATAAAGGATGACAGTGGAAGAAAAGATCAATGACCTTCAGTCTTTTCTTCATCTAATTTTTGTCTTGCCAACGCCAGTGTTTTGTCGAAGTGCTTTTCCAGATTTTCGTTGATCCCGCGCAGACCTCCGACAACGGCTTGGGCCCATTGCAGATATTCGATTCTTCTGAGCAGGGACCATTGATCCGGCGGAGCAAAGGCAATATCATGGACGTTGCTTATTTTATCCGCCAGTTTAATGAGTTTGGCGCTATTTGATAGATCGGGCGAATGAACAATCTGCTTTCGTTTTCTTTCCTGCTTCGGCAGATTTTTGTCATCGCTGACTTCCAGAACCAGTCCCAGAACTTCATCGCCGAAATTCACGCGTATTTCTTCACAAGTCGTATCCGTATCTTCAATCGTGTCGTGAAGAATAGCAGCGGTGATGGTTGTCGCGTCGTAAACCTCACCGACGGTCCACAAGAGGTTGGCTACTTCAATCGGATGGTTGATGAAGGGAGAGGCCGCCGTGTCCTTTCTTCTCTGATGGCGATGCTTTTGTGCTGAAAAATAGAATGCCTTTAACAAAAGGGACAAATCGTCTTTCAAAGCTACCTCCTTGAGGTGATCTTATATCACATTTGGAGATTACCTTTGAAAGAAAATAATGTTGCTGTCCCGTTTGAGATTATTGCGGATGTATGATAATTGGTTTATTGAAGAAGGTCTGATTCCTCTGGAGGTGGACCGTGTTTGATAATCTGTACGCCGGGTTTCCCAAGTTAATCTTTGTGCTCCTGCTGGGATTTGTGACGGTTTTGTTCGGTCATATCCTGAAGCCTTTTTTCTTTGCGATCTTCTGGGCGATTTTGCTGGCTGCGATTTTTTCACCCTTGTATAAGTGGTTGCAGTTGAGGGTTAAAAGTCCCAACCTCTGCGCGGGCCTTTCACTGGCGGCTGTATTGATTACGCTGATTCTGCCGGCAGGATTTATCCTTGCCCTGCTGGTCGGGGAGACGCTCGATCTTTATCAATCCATCCATTCCAGCGGCGGTTCCTGGATGAATTCGATCAACGGGGTGCTCAATTCTTTGAGCAATCATCCGCTCCTGGCGCGTTTCAACATCGATCAGCAGTTTATCACGGATAAAACTGTTGATTTCCTGAAGATTGCCGCAAACTTTTTTGTCAAGAATCTGTCAGCTCTGACCGGAAACACGATAGTGTTTTTCGTCGAATTTGCTGTGATGCTTTACTGCCTGTTTTATTTTTTACGTGATGGGAAAAAACTGATCGATACCGTCACCCATTATATGCCGGTTGATGAACAGCACATGAATACCTTTGTTTCCGAGTTCCTTGTCACGTCGAAGGCATCATTGAAATTCACCTTTATTATCGGTGGTATTCAGGGATTGCTGGGCGGATTAATTTTTTACATCACCGGTGTTGACAGGGCACTGGTCTGGGGTGTGCTGATGGTCGGTCTTTCCATTG
>CAZXIP010000033.1:0-9277 GCA_964640755.1 uncultured Smithella sp.
TTTCTTTTGGGATTTTGAAACTGCCGCAGATGCGGAAAGCGTCAGCATGGCCAGACACAAAAAAACCACCAACACAATCCTGCCATGTTTACCCGTCATAAGTCCTCCTTAAAAAACCCATCGCACACTTTTGAAAATCAGTCAATGAATCGTACCGGTCGCAGATCTCCATTCCCGTTTTTAGTACCGGCACCACTGGATTGATTAACCCCTGCTCTTCATTGCAATTCTTTTAAAAATCCCCCCGATCACGCTTCTATATCCATTTTAAGAAACCTGCGAAAACGATCATCATCAGGGCATCAACAACAAAAAGTGAACTTATCACCATGACCTGAATTTTTGGTTTCCAGTCATAGCAAAGGAATGACACGACAAAGAAAGGAATATAAACCGTCACGAAAACCGGGAATGCTCCCCACCAGGGATAAACCCAGTGGAACGCGGGCGTCTTTGCCAGGAAAATCTCAATGAAGGAAAACAGGGCCGCATTGACTACCGCAAAGAAAATGCGGTTGTTGATCCCCAGAATTTTCATTTGCGCATCTTCAGGCAGCACTTTGCTCATCACCAGACCCGCAACGGAAAACATCAGGCTTAATTCAATTCCCACACCGACCAGCAGCAGGAGGGCGGTGCCCGCGGGCACCGTCCAGAGCGCATGGCCGCTTCCATACTGGATCAGGGCATTCATAATTTCATAAAACCAGTGCACGAGGTACAGGGAAAGCCCAGCGGCAATTCCCTTCCAGTTCTTTTTGCTGATTTCATTTGTGTAAACATAAACGACCAGCGCAAGCAGCGGGATGATGTACCACTGAAAATTCTCCGGCGAGCGTAAAATACTCAAGGCCTGACGGGTTAATTCCGGCTGATTCATAAGAACTCCTTTCTATTAGTTATCCATGGGTTAAAACGTCATTCCCGTATGGGATCTTACCGATGCAACCGTTTCATGATAAGTAATTAACGTTCTTTGGTTTCAAGTGCAACGGAAATTTATAAAGATAAATAATTCGTTTTGATTGAACTTTTTTTCAAAATGGACTAAAGGACCTCAACTCGTTGGCGGACGGGTGAATACACTCCGCAGGGAAAGAAATTCCCCGCGTAAACAAATGAAGGAGGAATTTCTTATGCATAGTTTCATACTCGACAAACCTGACAACCTGGTTGACTGGTGGCAGGAAAGCCTGGACAAATTTGCCGGCAGAAAACTCTTCGGCACAAAAAACAAAAACGGTGTTTACGAATGGGTGACGTATAAAGAAATAGGAACGCGCATCGACAACCTTCGAGCCGGGCTTGCCCAGCTTGGTATCGGCAAAGGCGATGTGGTTGGTTTCATCGGCAACAACCGTCTGGAATGGCCTGTTGTGGCGTTTGCTTCCTGGGGACGCGTCGCCCGTTTCGTACCCATGTATGAAGCCGAACTCGTGCAGATTTGGAAATACATCATCACCGACAGCCAGATCCAGGTCCTTTTCGTCTCCAAACCGGACGTATACGAAAAAATCAAAAATTTCCCCAAAGAGATCCCAACGCTCAAACATATTTTTGTCATCGAAGCTGAAGGCGAGAATTCCATGGCCGCTCTCGAAAAAAAAGGAGCCGCCAAACCTGTAGCTGCCTTACGCCCGGATCCGGACGACATCGCCGAACTCATCTACACATCAGGAACAACCGGCAATCCCAAAGGTGTTTTGCTGTGTCACATGAATTTTACCAGCAATGCTCATGCCGGCCTCAAGATGTACCCTGAACTTCTGGAAAATGAAGTGGTTTCCCTGACTATTCTGCCCTGGGCGCATTCCTTTGGACAGACCGCGGAGCTCTACGCAATCATCCGCCTGGGCGGCGCGATGGGCCTCGCGGAAAGCGCCAAAACCATTGTCAACGACATTGTTGCGATCAAACCCACCTTCCTGATCGCGGTGCCCACGGTCTTTAACCGGATTTACGCCGGCCTGTGGGACAAAATGAACCAGGAGGGGGGACTGGCCAAAGCCCTGTTTGTAATGGGTATCGAAGCAGCCAAGAAACGCCGGGAACTGGCGGCCCGCGGGCAGTCCGACTTTATGACCAACATTAAATTCAAACTGGCGGATAAAATCGTTTTTGCGAAAATCAGGGAACGTCTGGGCGGGAGATTGCTGGGTTCCATGACCGGCAGCGCGGCCATGAATCCCGAAATCGGCAAATTTTTCTTTGATATCGGGATTCCCATCTATGACTGTTACGGCCTTACGGAAACATCACCGGGCATTTCGATGAATGCCTCCTTCGACTATAGGCTCGGCAGCGTCGGCAAGATCATTGACAAGGTCAAGGTCGTTATCGACTCATCCGTAGTTGAACCGGGTGCAACGGACGGCGAGATTGTCGTTTACGGCCCCAATGTCATGAAGGGTTATCATAACCGGCCGGAAGACACAAAGGCCACTATGACACCCGACGGTGGTTTCCGCACCGGCGACCGCGGACGGCTGGATAAGGATGGATTCCTCTACATTACCGGCCGCATTAAGGAACAGTACAAACTGGAAAACGGGAAATTTGTCTTTCCGGTCTCGCTGGAAGAAGAAATCTGCCTCGTGCCGTTTGTCCAGCAGGCCGTCGTTTACGGCCTCAACAGACCCTATAACATTTGCATTGTCGTTCCTGATTTTGATGTCCTTCTTCGCTATGCCAGGGAAAAAGGATTGCCTACAGACATTGAAACTCTGGTTGCGCGTCAGGACATCATCGACATGATCAGCGAAACCATTACCAGCCAACTCAAGGGCAAGTTCGGCGGCTACGAGATTCCCAAAAAGTTTCTGCTTCTTTCCGAACCATTTACTCTTGACAACGGCACGCTGACCCAGACGATGAAACTCAAGCGTAAAGTTGTCCTGGACCATTTAATGGGCAGGATTGAAGAACTTTACAAATAAACAAAATAAATCTTCTGTAAAGACACAAAAAAAAGGCCGCTTCGTTCTTAAACGAGGCGGCCTTTTTTTAATGAAGTAAAAACAAAAACGAACTATTTGACTGCGTCTTTCAATCCCTTGCCGGCTTTGAAAACCGGAACCTTCTTGGCGGCGATTTTAATGGCTTCACCTGTCTGGGGGTTTCTGCCTTTGCGGGCCTTCCGCTTGCTAACGGAGAAGGTACCAAATCCCACTAATGTAACACTTTCGCCTTTCTTGAGTGCTTTTTTGATTGCCGCTAACGTAGCGCTGACTGCTTCATCGGCTTCTTTCTTGGTGCATGTTGCTTTTGCCACTTCTTCGATTAACTCTGCTCTGTTCATTGGACACCCCTTTAAAGTTTTTTTGTAAAACCGAATTTTCGGAAATTTATCTCTTCTTTAAAAAAAAATCCACCTTTTTTTATTAATTATCCCTGTAATTTTTCTTTTGCAGGCCTTTCCCTGACGATTCCCGTCAACAAAGTGCAACGTTTTGCGCCGAAAGAAGCATTATACCCCCTTTTTCGCTAAAGCTCTGACCCGGCCCCATATCCCTGGCTGACAATGGGCAAACCGTGTACAAATCATGTTTTCATTCTACTTTAAAGTGCAGCGTTTTTTCCACCTTGCCGTTAATCATCATATCGACCTTGTACTCACCGGCCACAAACCCTCGCGGGTTGGTAAGGTTGAAATTAATCCACATGTCCTTGTCGGTCGTAATATCGTTCTCGGACCTAAGACTGGAACCGGTGGGAATATGGGTCCAGACTGCTGAGAGCTTGGTATCTCCGGGAACATTCTTCACAAGGGCAACAGCATAAATCTTTGTTGTTGACTGTTTCGGGAACACATCCGTTTTAATCACCGGTTCCGAAGTCTCAGGATTGATTTTTGACGCCATATGGGTCTCTGAGAAATGTGCTGTTGAAAAGCTGACTTCTCCGCCGTTCATGATGGCCAAAATGATCAGCACTAAAAACAAAAGGGCGACAACACCTGCAGCGATCAGACACCCTTTCTTCTTTTTTGACGGTGGCTCCTGATAGGGAGGCGGACTTTCATGGGACGGATTCTGCTGAAACGGTTGTTTGCCGGCATCGACCGGCCCAACCGCCAGCGGTGCGCCGCAGCCGGTACAGAATCTGGCCCCTTCCTCGCTTTTCACCCCGCACTTTGGACAAAACATATTAATCTCTCCTTTCGATATTTTAACCTGCTTTGTACCTGTGTGATTATAAGAAAGACGCTGCTGAATGTCAATTAAAGAACTGCTCTGTCATTCGGTCTTCTGTTGACAGCATTTCAACAACGCTGCTTTCATTCTGTTGCCGTCATCGTCACTCGTTTTAAGAACCTTTTCGACAACAGCCTTCATTTCAGCCCAATGAACCCCGCCCTTCAGAGCGATACAAATATTTTTCTCCTGTACAGGAACATTGCTATCACCCAGAACAACACAACATTCGCCACGGCGAATAAAAGCGAACCGAAATAACAACCGGCCGCCGGAAGGAACCATTCACTGAATATCCATTGGTAGCCGCTGACGACTGACGCGTCGGTTTTTGTGACCTTAACGCAGTACAGCATAATTTTAACCCAGACAATGGATAGAACGTAAATAAACAGCGGATTCATGCCCAGAACAAAAAACGGCATACTCCATCTGCGGTAGCCTCTCGCATCAATCATGTATACGCAGATTGACAGAATAATCATCGCCCATCCCGACGTGTAAAGGACATACGAACTGCTCCAGAGATATTTGTTGATCGGGAATACCAGCCCCCATGCCATACCGGCAGCAATCGCTGCAATACCCGAAAGGGACATTTTATATGCGCCCTTCAAGAGATCCGGCTGCGATTGAATATAAGTTCCCGCCAGATATCCGAATATCACGGATACAACCGCGGGCAGCGTGCTCAGCAATCCTTCAGGTTCAAACGGCAGAACCTTACCATGCCACATATGGTTTTCACCCAGGACGGCAAGATCGATAAACCGGGCAACATTATTCTCCAGCGAATACGGATTCCCATGACCAAATACGATTAACAAAAGCCAATAGCCGATCAGCAACAGAAACGATATGAAAAACAGCCTCAACCGGCCCGAACCGAGGCAAAGAAAAGCGGCAATACCGTATGCTAAAGCGATTCTCTGAAGCACTCCCATGATGCGAAGATTGGATGGTTCAATCTGGAAGGGAAAGAAATTGAGTGCCAAACCAATCAGGAATATCAGCACTACCCTTTTCAGCACTTTCGCGACAACGACATGAGACCATCGGCAGTCATATTTTTTTAAGGAATACCTCATGGCCGCGCCCGTTATGAAAAGAAAAAACGGGAACACCAGATCCGCCGGTGTGCAGCCATGCCATTTGGCGTGCCGAAGAGGCTCATATACACACGACCAGCTGCCGGGTGTATTGACAAGAATCATCAGCGCAACGGTAAAGCCGCGAAAAACATCCAGCGCCTGTAAACGATCTGCCTTAATAATTGCACATCCCTTCCCGGTTTCCGCTCAGGTTGTTCAGACGCACAATCACACATCCGTCGTCCGGTTTTGTTCACGCGCGCCGCACCGCAGAGACCAAACTCCTGAAGCCATAATTGACTGCTGATCTTCTCGCGTCAATATAAGAAAAGCAGCATCTGCCTGTCAATGGAAATCAGGAAGAAGAAACGCGGCACATCAAAACCATGGTCATCGATTCCTTACATCATTTTTTGTTTAAGATTTCCTTGACATACAAGACCGCGTTTTCTATAATTAATCAAATAAAAAACGAGTTTCCTGCCAAAAGGAGGGTTTGTAGATGAAAAAGAAATTGATTACGTTTCTGGTTGTGTTGTTGATGATTCTGAGCACTGCACCCGTTTCAGCGTATGAAACATCGGACATAGATATCATCGGTGACGTGTTTTTCGCGAGACCGGGCGGAATTGCCGCCATTGTAGCCGGATCGGCAGTATTCGTTCTCGCCCTGCCCTTCTCCCTTCCCACGCGCAGCGTAGATGTCGTTGCACGTTATGTTGTTTTGGATCCTGTGGAGTTCACCTTTTGCAGGCCCGTCGGGGATTTCCGTTACAAACTCGGATCCTGGGATTGCTGGTACGAAGAGGAACCGGCTGAGATCGCGCCTGTTGTTGAGGAACAGGCTCCGCCCGAGACCTACGTAGAGCCGGAACGGCCGCGGATCCGTGACCGCAACTAGCAGAACTGCAGGCATTGATCGGCAGGCTGCATTTCAGGCGGACTGTATAATGATAAAATAATGGCGCAACAGGATCGGTCTGTTCCTTCTGAACGCGTTTCAGTATACAACGTTTTCAGCGGGAAACATAAACTTAATACAAAGGTTTTCAGTGTGGAACATGCGTTCAATAGCGGCGATCATCATCAAAGGATTTTGTCTGGGCTTGCTGGCCGGCGGTTTTACACCGCAACAATCGGCCGCGATGGATAACGTTGCTCAATCGGCCAACCCGCGCAGATCATTATCTGCATCTGCGCATGAAAGCACTGCAGTAACCAGAACCGGACAAGAAGGTTATCAGTTAGTTTATCAGGTGGTGGCTCCCCACAATATTGATTCGCAAGGCCCGGCGGCAGATCATCCCAGGCAGGCAAACTTCGAAGGGGAGAGCGTTTCTCAGGATGTCCGGCACGTTGCAGACTGGGTCGTTGATTCGGGTGACAATTACCGCATGCCTTTTGTGATTATCGACAAGACAAACGCCAGAGTCTTTGTATTCTATCCAGGAGGGAGGCTTCGCGGTTCCGCCCCCGTGCTGCTCGGTCTGGGGCGGGGTGATGACTCCGTTCCGGGTATAGGCCAGCGCGAGATGTCGGACATGCGCCCCGAGGAGCGCATCACGCCGGCCGGCCGCTTCGTTGCCTCTCTGGGTCGCAATTTCCACGGAAAGAATATTCTCTGGGTAGACTACGCCGCAGCTATCTCCCTGCATCCGGTGGTTACGAACAATCCTGAAGAGCGCCGTCTTCAGCGCCTGGCTACTCCGACGCCGCTCGATAAACGTATTTCCTACGGTTGCATCAATGTTCCGGAGAAGTTCTACAAGAACGTCGTACGCCCGGCATTTACCGGGACCAACGGCATCGTCTACGTGTTGCCGGAAACCCGGTCAATCCGTGAAGTCTTTGCGATGTATGATGTTGATGAGAACAAACGGCAGCAGAAAACTGTCCGAACCGGTGCCCGCAAAGGGCGCACCAGATCCGGCGCTTTCGGGCGCTATGTGTGGCATCCGGACTGATCGGAATATTTCCACAATACACCCTCGCTTTGCAACCCGTGCCTTGACTGAAGGTACGGGGTTCAGACACTCAATCGTTTTGATTTCCTTAAGCCTTACTTTTGTGGAGAAGAAATATTCACTTTTAAAAGACTGGCAAATTCATCGGCGGCAACGGGCTTGCTGAAATAATAACCCTGCATTTCATTACAGGAATGTTCTTTCAAATAGTTCATCTGCTCCTGCGTTTCCACGCCTTCGGCAACAACGGTCAGGCTGAGCGTCTGGCCCATGGAAATGATCGCCTCGATAATGGCCTTATCCTCGAAATCTTCCGGAACATTGCGGATGAACGAGCGGTCCACTTTAATCGTGTCAATCGGAAAGCGCCGAATATGCGCAAGCGATGAGTAGCCGGTGCCGAAATCATCAATCGCCAGGCGAACCCCCATGTCCTTGATTTGCGTCAGAATCGCCACCATGCGCGCCGGATTGTGCATGACCATGCTTTCGGTAATCTCAAGCTCCAGCAGATGAGGCGCCATGCCGGAATCCCCGAGCGCCGTTTTGATATCTTTAATCAGATTTTCATCGCGCAGCTGGCGAAGGGATAAATTCACTGAAATGCAGACAGGGGGAAGCCCCTGCTGCTGCCAGGCAACATTCTGCGCACAGGCGGTTTTCATCACCCAGCGTCCGATGGGTACAATCAGCCCCGTTTCTTCGGCCACCGGGATGAACTGCGTGGGCGTAACATCGCCAAGAAGCGGGCTGTGCCAGCGCAGCAGGGCTTCCACACCTGTGATGGCGCCCGTCTTGAAATCCAGCTTCGCCTGGTAGCTTAAAGAAAGTTCATTGCGCTCCAACGCGAGACGAAGATGGGTTTCAAGCGAAAACTGCTCGATCGACTGGGACTGCATGCCTTCTGAATAAAACTGGTAATTATTCTTACCTTCTTCTTTGGCAAAATACATGGCCTTGTCGGCCGTCTTCATCAGGGCCTGCTCATCTTCGCCGTCCTTCGGGTATAGGCTGATGCCGACGCTGGCCGTTACACGGCATTCTTCTCCCATGAGAGAAACAGGCTTCATGGCGGCGGAAAGAATCTTCTGGGCTACAATGACGAGCTGATCCGGATTAGCGACCTCTTCGACCAGCACAACAAACTCGTCCCCACCCAGTCGGGCAACGACATCCATGGCCCGCAGCGTCTGTTTGAAACGTGCGGCGATCGTCTGTAACAGCAGATCGCCCGCTTCGTGCCCGAGTGTATCGTTGATGATCTTGAAGCGGTCCAGATCGATGAACAGAACGGCCAGCTGGCGCTTGTTGCGCTTTGCGGCCTGTATGGCGTGATTCAGCAGCTGGCCGAACATCATGCGGTTGGGCAGCTCTGTCAGGGCATCATGGGTAGCCATATGCCTGATCTGCTCTTCACTGCGCTTGCGTTCGGTCACATCCCGGCCGATGCCCCGGAATCCGACCACCTCTCCCTTCTGGTTCTGAATGGGGAAACCGGCAATTTCGGAATACCTGATTTCTCCGTCCTTGCGGATGGCCTTGTAGGCGATGTCCCTCACCGGCTTGCCGGTGGCGAAAATCTTACCGAATGCATCATACAGCAGCGCTGTGTCTTCTTCATTGACCTGTTTGCGGAACGTTGTCCCGATAAGTTCTTCTTTCGGATACCCCAGAAGACGGGATATCGCGTCGTTCACGTAAGTGTAATTTCCGGACAGGTCCACCTCGAAATAGGCGTCGTCCATCTCTTCCAGAATGGTACGGTATCTCTGCTCGGACTGACGCAGTATCTCTTCCAACCGTTTGCGCTCGGTAATGTCCCGGCCGATGCCCCGGAAACCGACCACCTCTCCCTTCTGGTTCTGAATGGGGAATCCGGTAATTTCGGAATACCTGATTTCCCCGCCCTTGCGGATGGATTTATAGGCAATGTCCCTTGCCGGCTTGCCGGTGGTGAAGATCTTGCCGAAAGCCTCATACAGCAGCGCTGTGTCTTCTTCATTGACCTGTTTGCGGAACGTTGTCCCGA
>CAZXIP010000033.1:9377-12955 GCA_964640755.1 uncultured Smithella sp.
ATATCGCGTCGTTCACGTAAGTGTAATTTCCGGACAGGTCCACCTCGAAATAGGCTTCATCCATCTCTTCCAGGATGGTCCGGTATTTCACCTCAGACTGACGCAATGCTTCTTCCGCTTTCCTCCGTTCAGTTCTGTCCGTCAAAATCCCTCTGAATGCATACACCCGCCCACTTGAGTCTTTCATGGGGGTTATGGATGTTTCAATATATCTTCTCTTGCCGGTTTTGGTGATAATCTCATATTCAACTTCTTTCAGAGACTCACCGGTTGTGTAACCTTTGTTATAGTAATGAAACATCTTTTTTTGATTGGCGTCATCCATGATTGTACGATAGCTTTTCATCTGCGCAGTCTCTTCCCTGGTATATCCATGAATTCTGCACAGGGCATCATTGAAAAAGGTCAAATTCCCTTTCAGGTCGAGTTCCGCATAGCCTTCTTCAATATTTTCCAGGATCGAACGGTATTTCTCTTCGCTTTTCAGTAATGATTGCTCCATGACTTTGCGCTCGGTAATATCCATAAAACTGCCCAGTACGGCCCTCTTTCCCTGGTATGTGACAGAAGCAACCATCTCCAGGACCCACATGATCTCTCCGTTTTTCTTGATGAATCTGTATTCGTAAGGCTCAGAACTCTCCCGCTTCAGTGCTTTAATCGCATTTAGCCTGGTTTTCTCCCGGTCTTCCGGATAAATGTAATCAAGGGAATCGAGATTGATGAGCTCTTTGTCCGAATAACCCGAAAGCTTCCTGTACAGGGAGCTGACATAGACAAATTTCCCTTCCTGCAAAACATAGATTCCGACGCCGACATTGGATATAATATCTTCCGACAGGCGGGCAAAATCGTCTTTCTTAGAAGTCCCGTTTTTCTTTGATTTGGCAACCGGTTTGGATTTGTCTTTTAATTCCAGAATGTTCTTGGCTTTATTTTTTACAGACACCTTTGATTTAACAGCTGGTTTAGTTTTTGCGGCCATTACCGTTTAACCTCTGAAGAGCTATAAATAAAATTTGTATATAAACATTTTTGTTCAGTTACTAATGGAAACATTCATCATCATCCATTTGATCTTCATACTACATGGAGAGATGAAGCTACGCCGTCATCTCAGGCAAATGATACCCTTTCTTCCGAAACAATCGTAAACAGGCGCTGGCAACAGCTTTGTCATAAAGGATCCCGCTGTTTTTTTCTATCTCCTCCAGGGCTGCGTCAATACCAAGGGCCGGACGGTAGGGACGATGGGATGCCATGGCCTCCACGACATCAGCGACAGCAAGAATCCGGGCTTCCATGAGGATCTCTTCATCTTTCAGTTTTCTGGGATAACCGGAACCGTCCATCCGCTCGTGATGCTGATAAACGATCTCCGCCAGCGGCCATGACGATTCCACACCCATCAGCATCTCATGCCCTTTCTCGGCATGCTCTTTAATCAGAGAAAATTCGATGTTCGTCAGCTTTGAGGATTTCGTCAGCAGTGCCGCGGGAACAGAAAGTTTCCCGATGTCGTGAATCGAGCCTACCATACCGATGCCGTCGATTTTTTCCCTGGACATTCCCATCTCTGCGGCAATGGCACAGGCCAGGTCCGCGGCCCGTATCTGGTGGCCAGCCGTGTAGGGGTCCCTTGCCTCAACAGCGGCCGCAAGGACATGAATGGTGGTGCTCATCGCTTTACTCAGCCTGTCCAGTGTTTCGTGGAGTTCTTCCCGCGCTTTCTTATGGTCCGTGATATCCCGGTTCATGCCGTGAATCGCAACCAAAGCACCCTGTTCGTCCCTGACGCCGCTGACGATCGTTTCCGTCCAGCGGGTTGATCCGTCCTTGTGGTAATATTCCAATTCCATCACTATTTTTCGATTAGGGTCGCTATGACCTTCTTTTTCCAGTTCAAGCTCCCTTGCCAGGGTATTAAATATAAGGTCCAGGGACTCCGGCGTCAGTTGCTGATCAACCGTCTGGAGCATGCGCTCTTCCTGGGTGAATCCGAGTACCGTTTGCACAGAAGGTGTGACATAGATGGTTTTTAAATCCATGTTTAAAATAAATACGATATCAGGGATCTTATCGGCAAGGAGCCTGTATTTTTTTTCGCTTTCTCGCAGCGCTTCATCGGACTGTTTTCGTCCGGTGATATCCATAACGGAAACAATCCCTGCGGGTTTTCCATTATAAATAATGGTCGCGCCGGAAAGATCGATCCATTTGACTGTGCCGTCTTTGGAAACAATCCTGAATTCATAACGACTTGTGACAGGAAGGCCCTGCTGACGTTTCTTACCCCGTTCCGTGACAATTTTTTGATCGTCAGGGTGGACAAAATCCCAGAAATTCATGGAAAGGATTTCCTGCGTCGTGTAACCTGTTATTTCCGTCACGGCGGGATTCGCATAGATCCATTTATCATTTTGAAAAAGCATGATGGCCGTTGGAGAAAACTCCGCGAGAATACGGAATCTTTCTTCGCTCTCCCGCAAAGACGCTTCCGCCTTCATTCGGTCGGTGACATCACGGGATACACAAACAACGCCAGCGGCTTTTCCGTCACGCTTAACCAGGGAAGCGCTGATTTCAACGATTGTCATGGTGCCGTCTTTTTTAGCCACCTCATAAACCTTCGGCGGGATCACTTCACCGTTGATAATCCGGTTGATATCATTGATTGCCTGCTCCGTAAACTGCGGCGTCATGATACGTCCTAAATCGGAAGCACACTGGCCGATAAAATCTTCTGCTTTGTATCCCAGGACTTTTTCAACACTTGGAGACATGCTAATGATCTTGAGGTCCATATCAAATGTGAAGATGATATCATTTACATTTTCAAAGCTCAGCCGGTACTGCTCCTCTGCTTTTCGGAGTTCCTGATTTGCCTTTTCCAGCTCCGACATTTTCTTCTCAAGCTTGTTGAAAAGAATTTCGTTGTGACGCCGGAAGAACTCCATTTCCTCACCGAGGGGCTTTCGCGGTCCGGATTCAACCGTTTTCTTTTTCTCCAGAAGATCGTTCAGGATTCTAATCAGCGTGGACGGTTTCTCCGGTTTGTTAATGAATCTGTCCGCCCCGAGATCCAACGCGAACTTTTCCTCATGTGGTTCCGTATAGGTTGCCGTATAGAAAACGAAGGGGATGTTTTTGAGTTTTTTGTCCGATTTGCATTTACGGCACAACGCATAACCATCCATAACCGGCATCAGGATGTCCGAAACAATCAGGTCGGGAGCCTGATGCCGGGCTATTTCCAACGCGATTTTGCCGTTTGCCGCCTGACAGACGTCCCAGCCCTGGTGTTCCATCATGCTTTTCAGCATGTCTTGAATATCCGTGTTATCATCAACTATTAAGACTTTTATTTTCATTGATCCCCCGTCATAGGTTTCTGCAGTGTCAGGTTTCACGTTTGCACAACCCCTCAAATGTTTTTTCTATGATGCCGTGCATGATGGATTCATTACGCTAAAGACATAAACATATCAAAGGGTCTGCTTAAATTTGAGCTAAACTCATGAAAAAGTCAAGAGATTACGCTTCGACAAGCTCAGCGACCGCGCTTCGACAGGCTCAGC
>CAZXIP010000034.1:0-10266 GCA_964640755.1 uncultured Smithella sp.
TATCCATTTCAAACCGCCGGTCATTATGCCTGTGTTTGTAAAAAAAATCAATATCTGAATTAGAAATAATGAGAATTACTATTATGTTAATTATAGCGCCCAGGGGCTGCCGGTCCAAATGACGGAGGCCAAACGTGGCTTTTACCGTAGTTCCTTGATTTTCTTGTGAATTAATCTGGAATGTTCCGCCCGATCGTTCGGCCGCGTCCTTGAGAAGCGGCAGACCGAGTCCGACGCGCCTGACCGTCTTGGTTGTATAAAAAGGATCTAGAACCTTTTGGACAGTGTTCTGGTCCATGCCGTGGCCGTTATCTTTTATTTCAATACAGAGCAAATCGTTTTCAGAATCCTCGTCAATGCTGATTTCAATCAGCTTTGCGCCGGCACGGATGGAATTTTCGGTAATGTCCAGAATGTGATTGGAAAGGGTCAGCATGACTCCTCCAGAATGCGGCGGCCGTCTTGCCCCGAAAAGGCCATGCTCAATTCTGTGAAATTGGGTTCGGCCATTAAAATTTTTGTGGTTGATATGCCGATGTCCCGGATGAAATGGGCATCCGATGAGGTGACAAAGGGATACCGGTTCAGTTCCGGATATTTCTGTCGGCCCTGCCGGACACCGGTTAATTTCGATATTTCCAGTGCGTCAAAATGAGCATGCTCATCAATGAAACCCAGCTGGCTCAGCACACTGAAGCTTTCCCGGTCGATATGCGCCGGGATGGCGAGACCGCCGAGCTGATGAATGATATCAACGGTATCATCGATGGCTAAATCCGTCGCTCCGATGAGAAGCTGATTGTTCAATCCCTCCACTTCGCCAAGTTCGTTGACGATGGCTTGAACGCCGAAACGCGTTTCATCATTTTCGCCGAACAAATGCTGATCGATGATCGTCTGAAGTTTCATGAGATCCGGCAGGGATTTGAAGAGAGCCAGCAGGTGAACTTCTTCGCTGGTCGTTATTTCCATGGCCGGTATGATGTGGATATTTTTCCCCGCGGCTGCCTCCATCACATACCGGACATTAGCGGAAGCATTATGGTCGCTGATAGCCATCAGGTCGATCTTTTTTTCAAGCGCTTTTTCCACCAGGGCCCGGGGATGCATGTCAAGTTCCGCGCAGGGCGAAAGACACGTGTGAATGTGGAGATCACAATTGAAAACGTTTAACATCGGTTTTCACCGTTGGAATCCTTAGCGGCCAGGCCTATTCTGGGGGGATGGTCCGGTGAATCAGCCGGCTGACGTCAGTAGATTGTAGATCTGACCCGAAATCTCAAATGCGGGCAAACCCGACACCATAACCGGAATCTTTTCCGCCTCGGCTTTTTCCAGCGTGTCGGGAGCCGGCTGGCAGGAATTGATCAGGATGATTCCCGCCAGTTCCTTGAGGCTGGCGACCGCGACGATATTTTGATGCACCTGGCGGGTGATCCAGATGTAACCTTCTCTGGAATTGCCCATGACGTCACTGAGGAGGTCTCCCGTATAGCCGCCGGTCACTTCCCTGTCCAGATAATCTTTGCCGCACTTGACCTCTAATTCCAGTGCCTGAACGAGTTTTGCAATTTTCATGATTGAACCCTTTGTAAAAGATTACGGTGTTTGAATCATCATTTTCAGATGGGTGCCTTTGCCGATTTCCGATGAGATGTGGAATTCGTCGGAATAATTTTTAATGTTGCAAAGGCCCATGCCCGCGCCAAAACCCATCTCCCTGATTTTTTGATTGGCAGTGGACCAGCCTTCCTGCATCGCCAGTTCAATGTTGGGAATACCCGGGCCTTCGTCGATGACCTCAATATTCACCGAACCGGGAATCACCATCAGATTGACAACGGCTTTTTTGGCATAGGATACGACGTTAATTTCCGCTTCGTAGGAAACGATGGCTGCTTTTCGGACCAGATCACCGGGAATGCCCAGCTTTTTCAGGATGGATTTTATATTGGTTGATACAATACCGGCACAGTTAAAATTACCGCCTTCGATGGTAAAGCTGCCTGTGTAGAGGTTTTGATTAGTTTCGCCCACTGGTATTTTCAACTTTTGGCAGGCACCCGACGATTCCCTTCGCATAGAGACGGCCCGCGGTTTCGAATAAAATATATTTGGTGGTAAGGATAGGAATTTTAAGCTCTCTGGCCAATGCGATTGTTTCTGAAGACGGCTGTTTGGCTCTCACCAGAATAATGGCGGCAATGTCCAGTACATTCGCGGTTCGGATAACCTGGGTGTTGGTCAATCCGGTAAGCAGCAGGCTGCCGGATTTGGCAAACGCCAGCACATCACTCATCAGGTCAGCCCCAAAGGCTGTTTTTACTTCCATGTCCAGATTTTCTTCACCCACGATGACTTCCGCATCCAGGATATCTTTCACATCACTCAGTTTCAAAGGCCACTCCTTCATCCATCAACAATATGGTTATCATGCATCTTGTAAACAAAATTGACAGTATATTCTTTGTGCAGTCTTATCTGCACCTCTATCATGGACGTTGATTTGATGTCAATAAGATAATGATGGCAGGAGGCATGCCCGGTGGGGACCGAAACCGCCGATGCTGCGGATTGTCCGGTCAATCCGTTTAAATATTCGGTTCAGTTTTGTAAGGACGATATGCGGCGTCGTTTTTCTGCAGGGAAAGGGTTCCCGGCCGCTTCATGCTCTTCATAACCCCTTGTTATGTAAAAAGTGGCCAGATCGAAGAAAATGGTCATGCGCCTCTGAAGTTCAAACGTCATGTAGAGATCGAGGTTTTTCTGCAGGGCACCCTGGGCAAGGGCCACATCCCAGATATGCTTGCGGATCAGGCTCAAAGCACTCAGCACACCGCTGATTTTAGCGCCGGCTTTCTTTCTTTCCAGCCCCAGTTTAATATAAAAATTCTTTATGCGATCGATATCATAAGCATTTCCCAACCAGAGCGTAATCTGTGATATGATTTTGTCGCAGATATTATGAAGGACGTGTATTTCGTAGCCGTGATATTCAGATGTGGAAGGGCTGGTTATCATCTCTTCAATCCACTGATTGATCATTTTCTCCTTGTTTTTCAAGATGACATTGAGCAGCCGCCTGGTGAGGGCATTGGAGTCCCTGTGGCGTGGCAGAGTTCTGCCGTCGTCGCGGTGCTCAATGGCGTCAAGGATGGCCCAGTAATCCTTTTTGCTCTTAACATAGGTCTCCAGCGCTCGCCTGTTGGACCGGAACGCCAGAGGGGGGATCTTATCGATGGGAAAGAACTTGGCCTGGGCGCTGTCGTCGCCGGCTGCAACTTTGCCGCCGGTTTTATCCACGACAAAGGTCAAAAAAAGCAGGTCCCCGTAAAAACGGCTTTTGTATGAATCAACGTCCAGCAGTCTGCTGATCTTGCCTTTGACACCCGTTTCTTCCTTAAGTTCTCGTAACGCGGCATCTTCAATGCTCTCGCCCGCTTCAGCAAATCCGGTCGGGAGGCACCAGTGACCCTTAAAGGGCGCCCGGTCCCGTTTGACCAGCAGAATCCGCCTCGATTCGTCCACAATAGCAGATACGACCGGCAACGGATTGTCATAAAAGAAACAGTGACAACTCGAACAGCAGTCCCGAAGAACATCGTCTTCCCTACTTTTGGCTATTTGCCCGCCGCAGTAAATGCAGAATTTGCGTTTTTTCTTCATGGGGTCCCCTTTGGAGTCTCGGGCTTTGCGCAAATGAAAATGGCGTCATCCTTGCACATGGTTATGACCTTGTTTTCAGTGACGGTATCCTGCAGTTTATTCAGGAGTTTGTTGACAATGGTTTTTTTATGGGCACTCGTTCCGGACAGAAAAAAAGGACTTTTGAACTGATAATACTCGATAAAGAAATAAATCTCCCAAGGTTGAAAAACGAGGGAATTTTTGAAATCCAGTTTTTGAATGCCGCCAAAATGCGGACGGAGCAGTTCTTCGCCATTTTGAGCTGAAAACTGCCTGAGGATGATCTCGACGGGCAGAAACTGATGACTGGCCAGCAGCTGGTATTCTTCCAGGGTCCTTCGGGTAAGGTCGATCAATTCATGCATGTTGCATTGATCGTGTGTTATCGTGATGAAGGTGCCGTCTTTTTTCAGCACACGGGCTATTTCCGGGATCATCTCCACAAAAAAATAAAGGGCGAAGCTGCAGATGATCACATCAAAGGAGCCGTCCGGACATTTTTTTACAGCTCCTACACCATTTGATGTAAAGGTTCCCGCATAACCGGCCCGTTTGCATGCTTCTAGGAAAAAAGGCTCATACTCGGCAATGATATCCATGCCGGTGATGGCCGCTTCTGGGTGGAGCCGTCCTTTCAGCGCTTCTGTAAATGCGCCGAACGCACAGCCCATCTCCAGCACATTCCTGCAGGAGGACAGGTCAACCTGATTGAGAGCCGTCAGGCGGATATCCTCTTTATTGGATGAAAATTGGCGGATAAGTGCTTCAATCTGACGATGCTTCTGCACATTCCGGAAGACCTGACGAATCTTTTTTTTGTCCAGGAAATCAGCCATAGTTTTGCCTTTGGTAAAAAATATCATTGATGTTTGATGGAAGTCAAGGCACAACTGCCGGAAGTCCGGTTCGGCGCCTTTAAAAGAAAAGAAGAAATGGCTTGGCAAAACGAAGGAAATACGGAAAGGCAGTCCGGTTGAGTTTCATTCGAAAACAACCACCTGGTTCCTTCCTCTTTCTTTGGCGGCGTAAAGGGCCTTGTCCGCTCCCAGGATGATGCTATCCGATACGGCGTTGTGATCGGGGATGCGGCAGTTGACCCCGGCACTGATGGTTGTGCCGACTTTTTCACCCTGATGATCGATGGTCATGGCCGCGATGCTGTGGATGGCCGCTTCAGCCAGATGGATGGCCTGTTCAACATCCGAGTCAACCAGAAGCACGGCGAATTCTTCACCGCCGTAGCGTGCCACAATATCAGAGTCCCGTTTGAAAACGGAAACCAGGGTTTCCGCGATCTTTTTTAAATATTCATCTCCCACCTGATGGCCATAGGTGTCATTGATTTTTTTGAAATAATCGATATCCAGAATGATCAGCGAAAGAAGGCTCTGATTACGGCCTGACCGCTTCCATTCGCGGTCCAGAACGTCATTAAAATGCCGCCGGTTCGACAGGCCGGTCAGGGCATCCGTGTTGCTCAATCGGGTCATTTCCTCGGATTTGACCTCCAGCAGATATTCATTTTCCAAAGCATTCCAGTATTCCTTGTTTCCGCGTATGGCGATCAGCACCAGGTATATGGAAAACAAAAATATCATGATGGCGAGCGGTGGATTCAATCTGTTCACAAGAAGGGCTCCCGTTGCCGGCATCAGCATGGCAAGGTTAAAAAGAATGGCAAGCCTTCGGTCGGGAATGAATGCGACCACGCCGCCCGCGCACAGACCGCATATACACACATTCATCATCAACTGGGTGACATGCTCGTTGTTCAGGATTTCAACATAGGCCAGCATGCATCCCCAGACAAGGGCGGTGATGACGACACTGACATAAAAGATCTCTCTGTTGATTGTTTCGTGGGATTCTCCCATCTTTTGGGCAATGACCAGGTGGATCAGCCGGAAAGTACAAATGCCCAGGTTGGAGAAAAAAAAGACCAGGGAAGCAATGGGTTGCCTGGTGTAAAAACCATCGGCGCAGATCACGATGATGGATAGAATGATATAGAAAATGATGCCGATGGTGGATCGTTTTTTCAGATCCTGGACGACTCTGCTGTTCACTTTGTGCCGTGTAAATGTCATGAATGTCCTTTTGCACGCATTGCATCAATTCATGTCTTGATGTGCCTGTACAACAAAATTCCGGGATCTGAATACAAAAACAATGATGAATATGGCTGCCTTGGCAGTTGTCCATGCCTGAAAATGCGCGTTCTGTCAATACGATTTATGCAGGAGGGCCGTCGTTAGATGAGTCGATCTGTCTTTGGTGGGGAATTATTTTTGAACGATCAGCACTCCTGTTCAATAGACATCATCTTGGCGATTCTCCGCTCGTGACGTCCGCCCTCGAAGGATGTGCCGATAAATTTCTCGATCATCCCATGGACGGGGGTGGCGTATTTGATTCGACCGCCGAAAGCGATGAAGTTGGCGTTATTGTGAGCTTTGGCCATTTCTGCGCTGTATAAATCAAAAAGGAGCGCGCAGCGGATGCCTTTTACTTTGTTTGCGGCAATCGTGACCCCGATGCCCGTTCCGCAAAGCAGCACACCGAAATCATAGCCGCCTTTCTTAAACTCATTGCACGCGGCAAGCGCGATATCCGGGTAATCCACTGCGGCGGGACCCTCGGTTCCGATGTCTGTGACCTCAAAATTTTTTCTTCTTAAAAAGTCGGCGATGTCGTTTTTAAGATCGACCGCGCCATGATCGGAAGCAATGACGATTTTTTTCATTTTTCCTCCCCCCGGTTGAGAATGATGTTTCACTTTTCTACAAGATCGGCGGTTATGTCAACAAAAAAACTTTACATAAACATGATATTTGCGTAGAAAACGTCCATGCGGGACTTATTGAACAAGTATTTAAATCATCTCCTGATCGAGAAAGGGGCGGCCGGCAATACCCTTGAGGCGTACGGGAGGGATCTGAACCGCTATGTTTCCTTCCTGGAGAAAAAGGGGATAGTGGATCCGCGGTCCGCCGTTCCCGAAACGGTCGTTGAGTTTCTTGTGCAGATCAAGGGCGAAGGATTGTCCGCCAACTCGATGAACCGGTCGCTTGCCGCTCTGAGGGGGTTTTATAAATTTCTGCTGCAGGAAAAACTGGTGGATCAGTCGCCGCTGGCCAATATTGAACTGGCCAAAGTCTGGATGCGTCTTCCCGACACGGTGAGCAAGGAAGAAATGAACCTGATTTTGTCACAGCCGGGTGAACAGACACCCCTGGCGCTGAGGGACAGCGCGATGCTGGAACTTCTATATGCCACGGGACTGCGCGTTTCGGAGCTTGCCGGTTTGACCATGAACAGTATTAACTGGCAGGTGGGTTTTCTGACAGTGATGGGAAAGGGCAGCAAGGAACGGGTTGTGCCTATCGGCAAGACAGCCTACGACAGTGTCCGTCGTTATGTGGACGAAGCCCGCCCGAAACTGGTCAAATCAAAAACGACGGACGTTTTATTCCTCAACCGTTTCGGATGCGTCTTTACCCGTCAGGGGCTCTGGAAAATTATTATTCATTACGCTCAGAAAGCGGGCTTGCAAAAAAACGTACATCCGCATACATTCCGCCATTCCTTCGCGTCTCATTTGCTGGAGGGAGGCGCTGATTTGCGGGCGGTTCAGGTCATGCTCGGACATTCCGATATCTCGACGACACAGATTTACACGCATGTCACGAGAGACCACCTGAAGCAAATCCACCGGAAATATCATCCCAGGGGTTGAGTTATGCCGCATGATGTCAGAAATAAAAAAAAGCGCCCGGACAAAGTCATTGTCGCGGGCGTGGTGACCGCCACGGTTGCAATTGTGCTGCTGGTATCTTTCATATATGCCCGTCCGCAGGTTTTTCAATCAGGCATTTTCTTTGCCCACAGGGCAATCAATGCTTTCTCCCATTATGTGTTCAGGGCCAAACCTGATTTTTACTTTTTGCAGATAGAAAAAAACGGCAGGGATATTCAAGTGGGCGCGGATGAAACTCTGGAAATCAGTTATCGTGATGAATTTGTTATTAAATCCGTCGGCAGTGATGATTTGACCGGCAAATATACGTCGGTCATGATAGAAGGCATGGGCAATAAAGGCAATCAGACGGGTGTTCTGTTTCGCGGGATCGATCTGGTGAACAAAATCATGAAAAGTGACGCCAGGGTAAAAGATGTGCAGGCCGTTAACCTTTACCGGATCAATGTGTATTATCAAAAGGAAATGATTGCCGCCGTGCCGCTCAGGATTGTGATTAAGCCCCAGGACTGGTTGAGGTTTGCCAGCGAGAACAGCGATGTCAGGGCGCAGATTGAATTCCTGAAAAAGGCAGTTTCCCAGAACAGTGAAGACGCGGGTGTTCGCAGGATTCTGGCGGGCATTTATCTGAAACAGAACAGGATTGATGAGGCCATATCTCTTTATGAGGATGTCCTGCGCATAAATCCCAATGATACAGCGGCAATGAAAGAACTGGCGCGCTGCTATCTGAAGGGGAATCAGCATGATCCCGCCATCAGGGTATTGTCGGTTCTTGTCGCGAAACAGCCGCGGGATGCCGAGGCCTGCGCCATGCTGGGACTTTCATTCAGTCACAAGAAGTTATGGGATAAAGCGGCGCAGTTCTACCTTCAGGCATTACAAACTGAGCCGGGCAATCAGGACCTGAGAATGATGCTGGCCGGGGTTTATGAGAACTCGGGCAATGAAGACGCCGCTGCAGGGCAATACAGGTACATCGCGGAGCATTCGCAGGATGCCGCTGCGGCCTGGAGGTCGATGGGGAATGTTTATCTGAAGAAAAGGAACTACAGCCGGGCGATTGAAAGTTACGGGCAGGCCGTCAAGATTAAACCTCAGAATGGAGCGGTGTACGCCAATATGGCCGCTGCGTATGCCGGCCTCGGCAGGTTGAAAGAAGAAATGCAGCATTTACAAAAAGCGGCAGTCCTGATGCCTGACGAACCCGTGGTCCGCTTTAATCTGGCAGCGGCCTACGAAAAAAGAAAAATGACGGACGATGCCTTACGGGAGTACTTACATGTTCTGAAGATCAATCCAGAGGATGCGGATGCCCTGGAACGCGTTGCAGACCTTATGTTTAAAAGGAAAAAATATGATCAGGCCGTTCATTATTATGAAAAACTGGGCAAAAAAAACCCGCAAAAGGCATCGATCTTTGCCAAAATGGGTTTTGCCTTCGGCGAAATGAATCAATATGCCCGATCGGCTGAAAATTACGAAAAGGCAATCAGTCTGGGCGCGAAGGATCAGACGATGTATAATAATCTGGCCTATGCCTACAGGAAGATGGGGAAAGAAAAAGAAACATCGCGCCTTTCTGGTAAGGCCTCTCCCGGGAGCAAAAAAGCGGCACAAGCGCCTGCAGGCGACCGGCTGAAGGGGATTAAGAACCGGCAGGCAATAGATCATTCCAATCAGTCCACTTTATATGTCAGCCGGGGACAGGCCTATGCCGGGGAGAAGAATTGGGACAAGGCGATTGTCAATTATCTGATAGCCTTGAGATATGAAAAGAATGATGACATATACGGCGCTCTTGGTGATGCTTATGAAAAGAAGGGGCTTTACCAGAAAGCGCTGCAGGCGTATAGAAATGCCTATGAGATTAATCCCGGGACACGAGTGGCAGGCAGAATTCCGAAGCTGCGCATTCAACTCTTGAGGGAAAAAAATAAAAACGCAGGAGCAAATGATGAAGCAGGTGAAACTCCATAATTTTTCAATCGGCGGACCGGCGAGATTTGTTTTGATTGCCGGTCCCTGTGTCATTGAAAATGAAGCGACGGCCATGGAAATTGCCGTATATCTGAAGCAGTTGACGTCAAAACTGGAAATTCCCTTCATCTTCAAAGCGTCCTATGACAAAGCCAACCGGACATCGATTCATTCTTACCGGGGACCGGGCGCGCGGGAAGGCCTGGCCATTTTGAAAAAAATTAAGGAAGCAACAGGTGTCCCCATCCTTTCAGATGTGCATCGTTTTGAGGAAATTGAAGCGGCGACCGAAGTTCTGGATGTGATTCAGATTCCGGCCTTTTTGTGCCGTCAGACGGACTTTGTGGTTGAGGTTGCGAAAAAAGGGCGTGTGATCAATATTAAAAAAGGGCAGTTTCTTGCACCCTGGGATGTTTCCAATATCCTGGACAAGGTCAAATCCGCGGGAAACGAGAATATTTTAATAACAGAAAGGGGTGCGTCCTTCGGTTACAATAATCTTGTTTTTGATGTAAGGGCTTTACCGATTATGAGAGGCATGGGTTACCCGGTCATCTTTGACGCTACGCATTCCGTTCAGCTGCCGGGAGGCGCCGGTTCCTCTTCAGGCGGACAACGGGACATGGTGCCATACCTGGCGCGGGCGGCGGTGGCCGCGGGTGTGGATGGAATATTTATGGAAGTCCATCCGGATCCGGAGAAGGCTCTTTGTGACGGGGCCAATTCACTTTATCTCAATTCGCTGGAAGGACTGTTGACAACGTTGAAAGAGATTGATGAGATGATCAAGGATAAAGGCTAAAGGTGCAAGGCGCAAGGCGCAAGGTTCAAGGTGCAAGGTG
>CAZXIP010000034.1:10366-12926 GCA_964640755.1 uncultured Smithella sp.
TATGGAGGTTATGTTGGACAAGAAAATTCGGGAAAAACTGAAAAAGATAAAGATGCTGATTCTGGACGTGGATGGAGTGATGACCGACGGCAGAATTATTATGGACGGAGAAGGCCTGGAAACAAAAAACTTTAATGTCCGTGACGGTCACGGGCTGGTGATGATTCAGCGTTATGGCATACAGGTTGCCATTCTTACCGGCCGTACATCGGCCGTGGTGGATCACCGGGCCCGTGATTTAAAAATCACCGAGGTGTACCAGGGGGCGTTAAACAAGAAGGAAATCTTCAGCCGGATTCTTCAGAAGAATAACCTGACACCGGACGTGATTGCTTACGTGGGGGATGACATCGTCGATATCCCCGTGTTGAAATTGGTCGGCTTTTCCGTAGCCGTTGCCGATGCGATGGATTTAGTGAAAAAAACGGTTGATTATGTTACGGTCAACAGGGGAGGGCAGGGAGCGGTGAGGGAAATATGCGATATGTTGCTCATGGCCCAGGAACGCTGGCCTGAAGTCGCCAGCCGGTATGATTTTACGGACCTCGTTGAATCTTAGAAGTTGAACACCGGATCACTCCTCCCGGGATTTGTGAATGACACTTGCATGGACGTATCTGCTCATTGCCGGCATTCTGGAAATCGGCTGGCCGCTGGGCTTTAAGCTGTCTCAGACCACACCGCACCGGACGGTTTTTATCCTGATGGCGGTGATGTGCATGGCCCTGAGTGGTTTGTTTCTGTGGCTGGCACAAAGAACCATTCCGATCGGAACGGCCTACGCGGTCTGGACGGGCATCGGCGCAGCGGGAACGTTTCTGATCGGGATCCTCGCGTTTAACGATTCAACGTCAATGATGCGGATTTTATCTTTTCTGCTGATTGTAGTGGGTTTGATCGGTCTGAGAATTTCCGGCCAATCTTGAAACAGCCTGTTGTATTCTTAATGATGGGCAATCCTGTCCTGAATACTGCGGTTTCCCTGAATCGCTTTGCAAAAGGCGATGGTGAGTGATATAAAGAAATTATCGCCGCTTGAAGAATATTCATAACTGTAGCTGGAAGATGATGAAACCGGGCAAAAAAAAAGTAAAGATCATTGTACTCGCGCTTATCAGCATAGTTATTGTTGCTGTGGTTATCCTTGCCTTTGTTCAGGGGGTCGGCAGGAAAAAAGAAAATGTCATAAAAATAATGCCTGATGAAGCGGATATCCGGATTCAGGATTTTGTTTTTACGGAAGTGGGCCAGAACAAGATCCGGTGGGACGTAAAGGCCAAAAGCGGACAGTATCAAAAAAAGAAAAACCTTGCCTTGTTTGATGATGTTCGGATACAGGCGACCACGGAGGAAGGCAAAATATACGTGATGACGGGTAAAAAGGGGAAAATGCTGACGGATAAAAAGGATCTTGAAATAAACGGTGACGTGGTGATTACCTCTGATTCGGGAGACCGGTTTACGACAGATTATCTCCGCTACGTCAATGAGCAGAGGAAAATTTACACCGACGCACCGGTAGTTATGGAAAACAGTAAAATGAGAATACAGGCCGTGGGACTGAACATCTTCATCGATAAGGGAGAACTTATTCTCTTATCAGGTGTCCGGGCCAAATTAAACTGATCAGGATAATCTATGACCGCAAAGAAGATATATTTTTTCGTGACCTTCCTTTTTTTGTCCATCCATACGCTTACGTGGGGACAAACCGGTTTTGATCAAAAAAACATCCTGCGTAAAGACGCGCCGATAGAGGTTGTCTCCGATAAAATGTCGGCATATCAGGAAAAAAATGTTGTTATTTTTTCAGGGAATGCTGTTGCCACACAAGGGGATGTCCAGCTGAAAACGGATCTCCTGTCAATCTATTATAAAAAGTCGCAAACCCAGAAGGAAAAACCCGGAATACCGGTAATGCAAGAAACCGGAGCGCTGGAAAAAATTGAAGCGAAGGGAAATGTCATTGTCACGCAAAAAGACATGTCCGCCACCGGGAGCGAAGCGGTTTATTATCAGGACACATCCCGTGTGGTTATGACCGGGAATCCCGTCCTGAAGCAGGGGAAGAACCTGGTAAAAGGATGCAAAATTACGGTTTATCTTGATCAAAACCGCGGTGAAGTGGAAAGGTGTGCGACTGAAAATTCAGGAAGGGTCACGGCGATCATTCATCCTGAAGATCAGAAAACAACAGGAGAAAAACCCGGTTCAAAGACGGTGAATAAGAAATGAGCCATTTATCGGCAAAGGGACTGACAAAAATTTATAACAAGAGGAAAGTGGTCAACCATATTGACCTGGAAATTTCTCCGGGTGAGGTCGTCGGTCTTCTGGGTCCCAACGGTGCCGAAAAGACGACAACATTTTATATGATCGTCGGTCTGATCAGGCCGGACGGGGGTGAAATCTACCTGGATGGTGAAGATATCAGCCGATACCCGATGTATAAACGGGCGCGAAAGGGCTTGAATTATCTGCCCCAGGAGCCGTCTGTGTTCCGCAAGCTGACCGTCGAAGAAAATATATTGGCGATTCTGGAAACACTTGATATAAGTGA
>CAZXIP010000035.1:0-12870 GCA_964640755.1 uncultured Smithella sp.
GCAAGACCGTTGTTATGATGGAAATGATTCATAACATTGCCATGCACCACGGCGGTATTTCGGTTTTCGCAGGCGTCGGTGAAAGGACCCGTGAAGGAAATGATCTTTATCGTGAAATGCTGGAATCAGGCGTCATCAAGCAGGCCGCTCTGATTTACGGGCAGATGACCGAGCCTCCCGGAGCTCGCGCCAGAATATCTTTGACGGCTCTGGCCAATGCGGAATATTTCCGCGATATCGAAGGTCAGGACGTGCTTTTGTTCGTTGATAACATTTTCCGTTTCACGCAGGCCGGTTCTGAAGTTTCCGCTCTGCTGGGACGCATGCCTTCGGCCGTCGGTTATCAACCAACACTGGCGCAGGACCTTGGTGAATTGCAGGAACGCATCACTTCGACCAACAAAGGTTCGATTACGGCCGTTCAGTGCGTTTACGTTCCCGCAGATGACTTGACCGACCCTGCACCGGCAACCACCTTTGCGCATCTTGACGGAACCGTTGTTTTGTCCCGTCCGATCGCCGAACTGGGTATTTATCCCGCGGTGGACCCCCTGGATTCAACCTCGCGTATTCTTGACCCGAATGTTATAGGTCAGGATCATTATCAGGTTGCCCGACAGGTGCAGGTGACGTTGCAGAAATATAAAGACCTGCAGGACATCATCGCCATTCTGGGTATGGACGAACTCTCTGAACAGGACAAGCTAACGGTTAGCCGTGCTCGAAAGATTCAGCGATTCCTGTCTCAGCCATTCTTCGTTGCTGCCCAGTTTACAGGAACGGAAGGTAAATTTGTTTCGGTGCCCGATACCGTAAGAGGATTTAAGGAGATCCTGGAAGGCAAACATGACGATCTGCCTGAACAGGCTTTCTATATGGTCGGCGGCATAGAAGAAGCTATCGAAAAAGCTCAGAAGCTTTCGTTATAAGCGAGGATTCAAATGGCGGAAGAAATAACTCTTGAAGTGGTAACGCCGGAAAAAATGGTTTTTTCCGGGAAAGTTGACGAAGTGACTCTGCCTGGAACAGAAGGTGAGTTTGGCGTATTGCGCGGACATGAACCTTTCTTGACCTCGGTGGATATTGGAGAGCTTTACTTCCTTGCCGGTGGGAAAAAAGTTTATTATGCCGTTAATACCGGTTATGCGGAAGTGACGGGAAGCAAGGTTACTGTCTTGATTGAAACGGCGGAAAGAGCAGATGCCATCGATAAAGACAGGGCCATCAAGGCGAAGGAAAAGGCAACGACGAGTTTAGCACAGCTCAATAAGGAGCATGATGACTACGAAAAAATGCATTTAGCGCTTGCCCGTGCGATCAACAGGATCAGCGTTGCTGATAAATTGATGCAAGGCTAGTTGTTCCCGATATAAATGATAAAAAAAGCAGCTCCGCATGAAGAGAGCTGCTTTTTCTATGGTATTTGGTGTTTCTGGATTTTTTGGAGATGGGACTGCTTATTCAATGGAAATGTCGATAATCTGAAATTTGCGTGTTCCTCCCGGCGTTTTTACGATGATCTCGCTGTCAATGCTTTTACCGATCAGCGCCCTGCCGATCGGGGATGTAACTGAAATTTTATTGAGATTGATGTCCGATTCAAACGGGCCGACCAACTGGTATTTTATTTCCTCTCCTCTGTCACTGTCAATATCGGCGATGGTCACATAACTTCCAAACACCACTTTGTCGCTTACGATTCCGGTCAGATTGATGATGTTGCAGGATGCCAGGTTGTTTTCCAGTTCCTGTGATTTGCCATGCAGGAATGACTGTCGCTCCTTTGCTGCCGAATATTCCGCATTTTCAGAAAGATCGCCATGGGATCGAGCGACTTCGATATCACGGATATTTTCAGGAATGGCTACATTTTTAATGTTGTCCAGTTCCTTTTTTAATTTCTCAAAGCCCTCTCTCGTAATAGGCATCTTTTCCATAAATACTCCAGACAGGTTTGGCCTTGCTCTGACGTGATTCTATTGTTCAATCCCGCCAAAGCGGGACGACTTGTGATTCTCCCAAGCTTGCTGCGAAATATTAAATTTCATTTCATACCTCGACAGATCGCCTCGAGGTGTTTGGTCAACAGGCAGGAACTTCTTTTTCATAATTCCTAAACGAGAAGAAGCGTCCTGTCAAGCAACATTTCATTTTGTTTCGTGGACATGCGATGACCGATCGCTTCTACATGATACGGAGATCAACCTGTCAGGCATAAGTTGTTTTGTCGGATAGATTGTGTTAATGAACGTGAGTCATTTGTGTGGAAAGGAATTATGCGTTGTAGCTATGCTCGATAAATATGAAAGGGATATTAATTATCTTCGGGTTTCCATTACCGACCGGTGCAACCTGCGCTGTACATATTGCCGCCCCAAGGAAGGTTTTTCACTGAAGGGACATGATGATATTCTCCGTTACGAGGATATTCTTCGAGTTGTTTCTCAGGCCGTTAAAATGGGCTTTATCAAAGTTCGTCTGACGGGAGGCGAACCGCTAGTCCGGCGGGGATTTGTCGAGTTTGCCGTCGCTCTGAAAAAAATTCAGGGTCTTCAGGATATCAGCCTGACAACCAACGGTGCTTTACTTGATAAATATGCTGAAGGTATTTTCAACGCCGGCATTACCAGGATCAATATCAGTCTGGATTCTTTGAATGATAAAAAATATTTTCAAATAACCGGCGGGGGTAATATTGACGACGTATTACATGGTATTGCCGCCGCGGAAAAAGCCGGTTTTACGCCCATTAAAATCAATACGGTTGTCCTGAAAGGATTCAATGACGATGAAGTGCTGAATTTTGTCGATTTGGCGATGAAGAAACCTTTTCAGATTCGCTTTATTGAAATCATGCCGATCAGTGAGGTGAATATTAATCAGCCGCAGGAGTTTCTGGCTGCGGATCAGCTGCTGAACATCATCGCCAGGCATTTCCGGCTTGAACCGGTCAACGGGAAGAAACACAAATCGGACGGTCCGGCCAGGATATTTAAAGTCAAGGGGGGACGGGGAGAGATCGGCATTATCAATTCTGTCAGCGATCATTTCTGCGCCACCTGCAATCGGATGCGGCTGACCGCTGACGGCAAACTGCGGGTATGCCTGCTCAAGGAAGAAGAAGTTGATTTGAAGGAGGCGCTGAACCGCCATTGCAGCGATGCTGAACTAGCGGATCTTATCCGCCGGGCAATATTGTTGAAGCCCGAAAAACACGACATGGACTGCATGGACAGACATTTGAAAAAATGTTACCGCGATATGTCGGACATTGGCGGGTGAAACTCTGTTGGTGCAATAATCTGAATATGAAGTATAATATAACATAATTTTGTTATTGCCATTGAAAGGGGAGCAGGTGACTGCCTGTCCCGGGAAATGAAAAGCTCTGCAGTCTTTGATAAGAGGGTGGCTACATGTTATTTGATCCGCTACAGGCCGTCTCACAGGATCACTGGCTGGAAACAGAACTGGGACGTTTTATCTTTTCCAGGCAGGAAAAATTGATCATGGATCTGCTGCGTCCTGCCGCCGGTGAATCTGTGCTGGACGTCGGTTGCGGGTCGGGGAATTATTTAAATCTGTTCCTGCAAAAAAAATGCTCCCTGACCGGAATTGATCCATCAGATGCCGCCCTTGCTTCAGCAAAAAATAAACTTGGTCATCGTTGCGAACTTGTACGGGGTAATGCCGTTGATCTTCCTTTTTCCGATAATGAATTTGACATTGTTACGGTGATCAATAGTGTGCGTACTCTGGATGATCCGCGAAAAATCATTGCGGAAGCTGTCCGTGTAAGCCGAAGCCGCGTTTTCATCGGCTTTTTCAATAAGCATACTTTTGTGGGAACACGCCAGTCTGTCCGCAGGCTTTTCGGCTTTCCCGTCACGTCCGGAATACGCTTTTTCACTGTCGGTGAAATGCAGTCCCTCATCAGTGAAGCAATCTCATCGCCTTCGGTCGCATGGGGATCCGTTATTTATCTTCCCAATCCGGTTTACACATTTTTTTCGGAGCTGGAGGAGCTTTTCCCCATCAAGAAAAATCCACTGGGTGCTTTTGTCGGAATGGCTTTCGCTGTCAACTATACGTATCAAACTGTCCAGAATCCCATTTTGAATTCATTTGATGTGAAAGCAAAAACGAGGGCTGCGGCTCCGGAAGCTGTTCGAGTTATGCTTCAGGAGGGTGATCGATGATCCGTGAAGCGCTGCTTTATGATAAACTGGATGACGACCGTGTTCAGTGTTCACTGTGCGCTCACCGTTGTAAAATCAATCCCGGCCGTCGGGGCCTCTGTGGTGTGAGGGAGAATAAAAATGGTGTTTTGTATTCTCTTGTTTTTGGCACACTGATTGCCGAGCATGTTGATCCGATTGAAAAGAAGCCTTTTTTCCATGTGCATCCTGCGACGAGATCCTATTCCATAGCCACAGTCGGCTGCAATTTCAGCTGTGAATTTTGCCAAAATCATGAAATATCTCAAATGCCCCGTTCCACGCTGATGATCACGGGTGAAGATACGTCACCTGCAGTCATTGTGGAGCGGGCAAAAAAAAGTACCTGTAAAACAATCGCTTATACTTATACGGAACCGACTGTTTATCTGGAAACTGCACTGGAAACTGCCAGGATTGCCTGTTTGGAAGGTTTGCAGAATGTGTTTGTGACCAACGGGTTTATGACTCCGGAAGCCATTGATATTATTTCCCCTTACCTTGCTGCCGCCAATGTGGATTTAAAATCTTTTCGTGATGAATTTTATAAAAAACAATGCGGTGCAAAGCTAAGGCCCGTTTTGGACACCTTGAAAAAGATCAAGGAGCGCGGAATCTGGCTGGAAATTACCACCCTGCTTATTCCCGGATTAAACGATTCTCTGGAGGAATTACGGGACATTGCAGGGTTCATCCACAGCCTTGGTCCTGAAACTCCCTGGCATATCAGCAGGTTCCATCCGCAATTCAAGATGGTCAGGACGCCGCCGACTCCGATTTCCTCGCTCCACAGGGCCTGTCATATTGGAAAGGAAGCAGGATTAACGTATGTGTACAGTGGGAATGTGCCGGGTGACGAGGGTGAAAATACCTATTGCTCAAGTTGTTCTAATCTGCTAATTAATCGTTATGGTTACAGAATTGTCGCCAACTATCTGTCAGGAAATTCATGTCCCAATTGCGGAAAGAAACTGGAGGGTGTATTTTAAGGCTTTTTGAAGATAACAGTTTCATGGGCACCTTCTAAGAAATCTGTCCTGATTTGGCCGGATTTCATTTTTTTGCCTCTTTTTTATCTAATGCAATTTTATCTGTTATTATCATCAAAGCACTATATGTTGTGGTATTTTTTTTCTTGAATACATATTGTTGTATTTTCACTTTACAAAGGAAATATCTTTTGTTAGGCTTTTTCAAAATTTAGACAGTTCGGTTAAAGATGCGTTTATGAAGCTTAAACGGCTAGAAATATCAGGTTTTAAATCTTTTCGCGACAAGACCGTCATTGATTTTTCCAAGGGCGTGAATGCGATTGTCGGGCCCAATGGTTGTGGAAAATCAAACGTGGTTGACGCGATCCGCTGGGTGATGGGGGAGCAGCGGGTCAAAGCACTGCGCGGCAAGAAAATGGACGATGTAATTTTCAACGGAAGTGAAGATGCCGCTCCCGTAAGCATGGCGGAAGTGGTCATGACCCTGTCCAGTGACGGGTCAAGCTTCCCCGGTGTATACGGTGAGTTGACGGAAGTTTCTATTTCACGCAGAGCCATTTTAGACGATGAAAACGAATACTGCATCAATCGTGTACCCTGCCGTCTGCTGGATATCAAAGAGTTCTTCATGGGAACGGGCGTAGGCGCAAGAACCTATTCTCTGGTGGAGCAGGGTTCGGTGGCCACCATGGTGGAGGCCAAACCGGAAGACCGCCGCATGTTCATTGAAGACGCGGCAGGCGTGTCCAAATACAAAAGCCGTAAAGATGCCGCTGTTCGAAAGATGGAAGCAACCAGGCAGAACATTCTCCGCCTCAACGACATCCATAAGGAAGTCAAATCCCAGCTCAATGCCATTGCCAGACAGGCCAAAAAAGCCGAGCAATACAAGGAAATAAAGCTCCGGATCAAGGATACCGAACTGATTCTTGCCAGGCAGGATTTTGCGCAACTGGCAGGTAAAAGTGACGAATTACAGGAATCCCGGACTCATTTTTCCGGGCAGTCTGAAAGCATCAGGGCTCAACTGGAGGCAAAGGAATCCGCGCTGGAAGAAATGAAGGCGAAGCTGATGGAGAACGACGAACAAATCAGCCGCCGTCAAACAGAGCTTTATGAAATCAAAAACTCAATTACCATCAAGGAAAAAAATGTTGAGTTTTCGCGCCGCCGGATTACCGAAGCCACGGAGCGCAAACAAAAGAATCAATCTGAAATAGATTTGATGGAGCATAAAAAGTCATCCCTCGCGGTTGAAATGGATAATCTGCAGAAAAAGGCGGAGGAAGCCATGAACCGGATGACCCGGCTTCAAAACGAGCTGGACGCCGGCCAGAAAGAAGTTGAGGGGCTTCTGGAAAGCGACAGGGAAATCAACTCCCGGCTGGAAGAACATAAAATCAGATACATTGATGTGATGCAGGATCTGGCCAAGTTCAACAACATCATTACGACCCTTAACAAAAACCTGGAGGATTTCAAGAAGCGCGAAGAGAGAGAAAATCGCGAAATTGAACAGGATAAAAACAGGTTTGATGAACTGGCGGTTAAACTGCAGTCGCTCAGGGCGGACCAGGCGGCGGAAGAAGAGGAAATCAACAAGCTGACCGGGCAGAAAGAATCGATTGCAGACGAGCTGCAAAAGGCCAGGTCGGATCTGCAGGTCCTCGAAGAGCGGATCATGCACATCAAGGAAGAGACGGGCGGAAAGTCATCGCGTCTTCAATCGCTGGGAGAGTTTCAGGCCGCTTTTAAATGGTCCAGCGATGGAGTGAAGAAGGTGATCGAAACGCAGGGTGATCAGGACAGGTTTTACGGAGTGGTGGCTGATCACATCAGCGTGCCCCGCGAATATGAATCCGCTGTGGAAGCGGTGTTGGGCGACAAGCTGCAGTATGTCGTGGTGAAGAACCAGGAAGAAGGCCTTCGCGCCATTGATTATCTGAAAAATTATCAGCTGGGCCGGGGCAGTTTTGTGCCGGTCGAGTTGCGCGGCAATCATGCTGAAACATACAGCGCCGAGCATCTTGAGGAAGCTGAGCCTCTTCGAAAAAAAGTAGTTGTTCAGGAAGAATTTCAACAGATTGCCGATTGCCTCCTGGGGGATGTCTTATTGACACCATCGATCACCACGGGGATTAATCTATGGAAGAAAAACGGTTTCCGGGGAACATTGGTAACACCGGAAGGCGACACCATTAGTCCAAACGGAGTATTGACCGGCGGCAGCGGAGCGGCAGTGGAAAAAAGTCTGCTGGCGACCAAGAGAGAAATCGCGGAACTGGAAGCGGACGTCAGAAGGCTTTCTAAAGAACTGGATGATCAGCTTCAGGAAAAGAAAAAACTGGTTTCATTGATTGCCGGTTGGGATGAAGAACTCACGGAGCTGAAGAACAGGACGCACCGGCTGGACATAGACATCAACGGCCGTAAAAAAGATTTGGAACGGTTTGAGGATGAATCGGAAAGATTGAAACAAAGAATCGCTGTCCTCGAATACAACCGTCAGAATATAAAAACGGAAGAAGCCCAGGCCGCTCAGAAACTTCTGGAGATCAAAGAAAATGTCCTCACAAAAGAAACGGCTGAAAAAGAGCTCAACGAAATTATCTCCGTATTCAACAACCGCAGGCAACAGTCGCGGTCGGCCATTGACGCACAGGAGAGATCCCTGACGGAGAAAAAAGTTTTGCTGGCTTCTCTGGCGGAGAAGAAGGAGGCGGACCTGAGAACCGTTACGCGGCTGCAGCATGATATCGGCCTCAATGAAAGTGAGGTTTCAAGAAAAAAAGAAGAGATCACCGCCTGCGAAACGCAGATGACGGATTTGGCCTCGGCCGTTGAAGCGGAACAGGAAATGTTGCAGTCCCTTTACGGCAAACTGGCATCCTGCGAAGCGGTGTTGACCGAAATGAAAGAAAAGAGGGCCGCTGAAGATGAACGGCTCAGGGGGCAGGAAAACGAAATCCGCGACATCAAGAGAAATCTTGATGATCTGCAGAAGCAGGCAAACGAACTGGAAATGCAGTGCCGTGAAGCGGCTTTAAACATCGACAATCTGCAAAAGACGGTAACTGAAAAGCATGGGGTTGATCTTAAGGCCATGATGGCGGATTTTGTCATGGTCGCGGAGGACAGAATTGCGGAACTTTCCGCTGTGCTGGATAAAGACAGGCAGACGATTGATAACTTCGGCGAAGTGAATCTGCTGGCGCTCAACGAATATGCTGAACTCGATCAGCGCAATCAGTTTTTGACGACGCAGCTTGCCGATCTTAACGAATCGCTGTCATCCCTGCAGAGAACGATTACCCGGATCAATAAAATATCCCGTGAACGGTTTGCCGAAACCTTCGCCGCCGTCAATGAATGCTTCAAAGATGTATTTGCGACGATTTTCCCCGGCGGCCGGGGCAGGCTGCTGCTCACCGATGAAAATGATCTTCTGGAGACCGGTGTGGATATTGATATTCAGATTCCGGGCAAAAAAGCGCAAAGCGTCAGCCTGTTGTCCGGCGGAGAAAAATCGCTCGCGGCAATCGCCCTGATTTTTTCCATCCTCATGTACCGTCCGACGCCCTTCCTGATTCTGGACGAAGTGGATGCGGCGCTCGACGATGCCAATACCAACCTTTTCAACCGGCTGATCAAAGGTGTTGCGAGTCAATCTCAGGTGATCATGATTACGCACAACAAGAGCACAATGGAAGTTGCCGATACGCTTTTTGGCGTGACCATGCAGAAGCAGGGGATATCCTCGCTAGTCTCCGTCAATCTGAACTAATCCATTCCTTTACTTTAGCAAAGAAAATCGTTATGAATATAGATCAGAAGGCGTGAACCGTTTTCACTTGATTGGTTTTCGTTGATGTAATTGGAATCATTCATAAATCATTTCAAAGAAGAAAGGAATCTGTAGTCAATTGGGTTTATTCGACAAATTAAAAGCGGGGCTCACCAAAACACGCGACTCCCTGACAAAAAATCTGGACAATCTTGTTTTTGGTAAGAGGGTTCTGGATCAGGCCCTGTTTGAGGAGCTGGAAGAGCTGATGATTTCGGCGGACATGGGTCCGCAGTTTACCTATGATTTGATTGACGATGTCAAGCAGCGGGTGAAACGCAAAGAGTTGCAGGATGCATCGCAAATTAAAAAGGTTTTGCAGGAACGCATGATAGCGATTCTCCAGCTCATGGAAAAACCGCTGATGATTCCGAAAAATCAGCCCTTTGTGATCATGGCGATTGGAGTCAACGGAAGCGGAAAGACAACCACCATCGGTAAATTGTCGAATCTGCTGCGCAATGACGGACATGGGGTTCTTCTTGTAGCGGCAGATACCTTCCGGGCGGCCGCCATCGAACAGCTGGAGGTATGGGGCAGGCGCGTCAATGCGCCCGTGATCAAGCAGAAAATGAATGCTGATCCTGCCGCTGTCGTTTTTGACGCGGTCGGCAAGATTAAAGCGGGCTTTCAGGGCGTAGTGATTGTGGATACTGCCGGACGCCTGCACACCCGGACCAACCTGATGGAGGAACTCAAAAAAGTCAAAAGGGTGATCAGCAAGGAATTGCCGGGTGCGCCGCACGAGATCTTGCTGGTTTTGGATGCCACAACCGGCCAGAATGCCGTAATGCAGGCAAAAATGTTCAAGGAAGACATCGGGGCGACAGGCATCGTTCTCACAAAGCTGGACGGGACGTCCAAGGGCGGTGTTGTGGTTCGCATTGCCGGGGAACTGGAACTTCCGGTCCGGTTTATCGGCGTTGGAGAGGGTTTGGAAGATTTGCGGGTCTTTGATAGCAGGGACTTCACGGCAGCTCTGTTAGACTGAGATGCTGTCGGTCACGGCAATGGAAAATGAACAAAATATTCGCCATCGGGGACATACACGGCTGTTTCGACAAACTGCAGCGTCTAATCTTGGAGATTAAAGCCGATCCCGCAAATGACACCCTGGTCTTTATCGGTGATTATATCGACCGCGTGGACGGAGGCAGGGATGTTGTGGACTATATTTTAAAGCTCAAAAAGACCTTTCAGAACGTGATCTGTCTTCGCGGCAATCACGAATCCATGCTGCTTCGGTTTCTGGATGGCGTGGAAGATGATATCTATCTGGCCAACGGCGGTTTTGCAACGCTCAAGGCATACGGAATATCGCGGTCGGATACGCCGAAGGTGAGAAAGAAGAAAATTCCCCCGGATCATCTGAAGTTTTTCAAGTCGCTTTTGCCTTACTATGAAACGGATCAGTTCATTTTTGTACATGCCGGCCTGATTCCCGGAAGAGAGCTCAATGAGCAGTCTCTTTACGACATGCAGTGGATCAGGCAGACCTTTATTGATTCCGATGATGATTTTGGGAAACAGGTTGTTTTCGGGCACACTCATTTCAGTGAGCCGCTTGTTGAAGACAATAAAATCGGTATTGATACGGGAGCGGTTTATGGCGGCAGGCTTACCTGTGTGGAACTGCCGGCCTTGAAATTTTATCAGGTGTAAACATGAAAATTATTGAATGTGTGCCGAACTTCAGCGAAGGATGCGATCCGGATAAAATCGAATCCATTGCCCGTGTGTTGAAGTCTTTTCCCGACGTTCACCTCATTGACTACAGCGGAGACTGTGATCATAACCGGAGTGTCTTTACGTTTCTGGGGAAAACGGAGGATGTTTTGGAGGCGGTGCTGTCCGTATCGGGGAAGGCCCTGGAACTGATTGACATGCGCAGTCAGGCCGGTGTCCATCCACGGCTGGGAGCGGTTGATGTGGTTCCCTTCATTCCGCTTGGAAAGACAAAAATGGCTGACGCTGTTGACCTTGCCCGCCTCTTTGGACAAAAATTATATGAACGGTTCAATGTGCCGGTTTATTATTATGGAGAAGCCGCCCTGGTTTCCGCACGCCGTGAGCTGGCCCATGTCCGTCACGGGGGATATGAAGCGCTGAAAGATAAAATGAAAGATCCGGAAAGCCTGCCTGACGTGGGAAATGCCGAATTCAATCCACGGTCGGGTGCAACAGCTGTGGGCGCGCGCGAACCGCTGGTGGCTTATAATATCAATCTGAGTTGCAGTGATCTGAGACTGGCTCAAAAAATTGCATCCCTGATCCGGGAAAAAAACGGGGGGCTCAAGCATGTGCGGGCCATCGGCGTCATTTTAAAAAGCAGAAATCTGGCGCAGGTATCCATGAACCTGACCAACTGCAAAGAAACACCGCTGAAGATGATTTATGAACAGGTGGAGAAGCTTGCCGCTGAACGTGGCGTTGAAATTCTGGAATCGGAATTGATCGGACTGGCGCCAAAATGCGCTTTTGCAGGAACCAAACCGGTTAAACTGAAACTTCTCGAATTTGATAAAGACCGCCTTCTGGAAACGCATCTGAAAGATTTTTCAATCAAGTAAAGCGCTGACCGGTTGACAGTCAGTTCAAAGAATGCTAAACCGCCGCATCCTGTCACAAGATCACGGCTGCCCCTGTAGCTCAGCAGGATAGAGCAACGGATTCCTAATCCGTGTGCCGGGCGTTCGAATCGCCCCAGGGGCACCAGTTACCAAGCCTTTCAGAGATTTTTCTTTTTGATATAAGGGACTGATATAAGGGACTAGCCAAGATTTTTCATGGCGTTCTTCAAGCTTTCCGAAATTGACTGCAAATAAATGTCGGTTGTCGTGGCGCGCTGATGGCCAAGTAAGTATTGGATATCAGTAAGAGAAACGCCTGCTTCCGCCAACCGGCTGGCTCCGTAGTGCCGGAGGTTGTGATAGGTAAACTTTTTTACCTTGGCCTTTTCGCACAGGCTGCTCATCAATTTGCTCCGGTAACGGTACGGCTTGCCGGTCGCCTTGTAGCAAAAGATGTATTCGCTGACTTTCGGCATTTCGCTGATTACCTGTTTAAGCGTTTGGTTTTTAGGTATCTTCCGCTCCGTAATGTCGGAGTTCTTCGCTTTTCTGGTCCGCAAGATTATATGATTTTCAAAATCATCGGACCATTTGAGCTTGTTGATCTCGTTGACTCTGGCCAGCGAATTGATAATCGCCAAAAGATAATTCCGTTGCCTGGGCGTTGCCAGGGCAAGGACTTTTTCCACGTCTTTCTTCGGCGGGATATATTTCTTTTTCCTGCTGACAGGGTACAGTCTTATCTTCTCCGCCGGATTCATGCAAAGATCTCTTTCTTCTCCGTGGGAAAACAGGGCTTTGATCATTCGCAGTTCCCGGTTGGCCAAGTTGTTTGACCTCCCGGCCAGTTCGGAAAGATATTCTTCGATGTCCTCGCGCAAGATTTTTTTCTTGCCTTTCCATCTCAATATTAACTTTTCAATGAGCGTTTTGTTTTCGTTGAAATATTGCTCCGTCCTCCTGCCTTTAAGGTCTTTTAGCCTGCTGGCGCACAAGGCGATAAAGTCCGAATTCATCCCCTTTAGATTCTTTCGGGCTTCCGCTTCTGCCGCTTTGGCTTCCTGTTTTGTCTGAAACCCGCCCTCCTGCTGCCGAACCTTGTTCTTCCAAAAGTCGTATTTCCATTTGCCTTGATGCCGGTAAACTGACATTTTCCATCACCTCCTTCATTTTGGATTCAAATATTTCTTTATCGAAACGGACAACTTTTCCGATCTTGATTCCGCCGAAAAGTTCCCGGTGCTGGT
>CAZXIP010000036.1:0-12703 GCA_964640755.1 uncultured Smithella sp.
GAGACCCAAAAAGATTATCAAGAAACCATTGACATGATGGAAAAAATCAGGTTTGATTCAGTATTTTCGTTCAAGTATTCTGACCGCAGGGGAACGGCTGCCCTGGAATTGCCCGGCCGGGTGCCGGAAGCGGAAAAAACACAAAGGCTTAAAGCACTGCAGGCCCTTCAGGACAGGCACACTCAGGAAAAGAACACGACGCTGGAAGGTAGTGTTCAGGAAGTGCTCGTGGAGGGACTAAGCAGGAACTCCGAGCAGGATCTGATGGGACGGGCACGTTCCTGGAGAATCGTGAATTTCAAAGGCGATGCCGGTTTGATCGGCAACAAGGTGCCTGTGGAAATTTCCCGCGGGTACCTGCATTCACTGCGGGGGAAAATTATTAAGAACTGATTACATTTCCAGTTCAAGCATGATGCGGAAGCCGGGAACGGCCGGTGACATCCGCGATCCATGTGTTGAAAAAGCCGAAAACGTTGTCTGAAGCGCATACGCGGCCGGCAAAGATATCGTGTGAAACGGAAATGGAATCAAGGAGGATTTAGGATGCTGCTGGAAATGAAGGTATCCGGGCTGACCATTGACCCGATTACCAACACACCCATTGTGATCTTGAAAGACATGCAGGAGAGCAAGGCCATTCCGATCTGGATCGGTTTATTCGAAGCCAGCGCCATAGCCACAGAACTCGAGCACGTTGTTTTTTCTAGACCGATGACCCATGACCTCCTGTATGAAAGCATCAGGGCTCTCAACGCCACAGTCAACCGGATTGAAATTGTGGACATCCGCAATAACACATATTTTGCCAGCATTTATTTGACCAGGGACGGGCAGACCTACGCCATAGATGCACGTCCCAGCGATGCCATCGCGCTGGCCCTCAGGGCTCAGGCATCGATCTTTGTAGAAGAATCAGTACTGGAAAAATCCCGCAATGTTGATGTCGGGATGAAGCTGACCGACATTGATAAGTTTAAGGAAGATAAAATAAAAGAATTCCTGGAAAATTTGTCCGCCGAAGATTTCGGAAAGTATAAAATGTGAACTAATGAATGACTTGCTTACGGATTTTCGGACATTTCTGGAGGTGCAGCGCAACGTATCGGAACATACCCGAAAGGCTTACTTGACGGACATTGAAGAGTTCAAATCGTTTCTGGAAAGTCGGGAAAACACTTCGCCGCACAAATCCATCCTGGATGCGCAGATGGAAGACGTCCGAACATACATGGCTTTGCTTTACAACCGGAAACTGAAAAAAGTGTCCATCAACCGCAAGGTGTCATCGCTGCGAGCGTTTTATAAATACCTTCTGAGGGAGGGACTCGTTAAGAACAATCCGGCCCAGGAGGTTCAGACTCCAAAAGCGGAAAAATACATGCCGACTTTTTTATCGGTGGATGAAACATTTGACCTTTTGGATGCTTACAAAGAAAATGGCTCCGCATCCGGTTTGAGAAATCTCGCGATGCTGGAGTTGTTCTATTCTTCAGGGCTGAGATTGTCTGAGCTGGCCGGGTTGGACACAGTAGATGTCGATTTTTCTTCCGCGCTGGTGAAGCTGCGCGGCAAGGGAAAGAAGGAAAGAATTGTTCCGGTGGGAGCGCCGGCACTGGAGGCGATCCGGAGATACCTGGCAGCGACTCAGGGTTTAAGGAAAGAACAATCCGGAGACATTCTGAAAGGGGCGCTTTTTTTAAACACACGCGGAAAAAGGATCACGACCCGAAGCATTGCGCGGATTGTGGACGAAGCAACCGTCAAAAGCGGGATAGGACGCAAGATCAGCCCGCACGCGCTGCGGCACAGTTTCGCAACACATTTGCTGTCCGCCGGAGCAAATTTACGTTCGATCCAGGAAATGCTGGGGCATGAGAGCCTTTCCACGACGCAGAAATACACAGCGGTGAATATCAACCGTCTGATGGAAGTTTACGATAAAGCCCATCCGCGGGCTAAACGGTGAAGGAGAAAAAATGCACATTAGAGGTACCACCATACTTGCAGTCAAGAAAGACGGCAAAATTACCGTGGCCGGAGACGGTCAGGTTACACTGGATACGACCATCCTGAAGCACGGTGCACGCAAAGTGCGCAGACTGTATAACAATGAAGTGATTGTCGGATTTGCAGGAGCGACCGCCGACGCTTTCACGCTGTTTGACCGCTTCGATCAGAAGCTGGAGCAGTACAACGGCAACCTGCTGCGAGCAGCAGTCGAGCTTACGAAGGACTGGCGCACCGACCGGGTGCTCAGGCACTTGGAAGCTCTGATGATTGCGGTCAGCCGGGATTATTCGCTGATTATATCCGGGAACGGCGATGTCATAGAATCCGATGATGATGTCATGGCCATTGGATCCGGCGGCGCCTTTGCCCAGGCGGCGGCTCGCGCACTGGTTAAACACAGCAGTCTGTCGGCGACGGAAATCGCCCGGGAATCGATGAGGATCGCCTCGGAAATTTGTATATATACCAATGACCATATTACGCTTGAAGAGATTGATCTGGGCGAAGAGAAATCGCAGGATATCAAAAAGAGTAAAAAGTAAGGAGCTGTTTTGAAGATGAACAATTCTGGGTTAACGCCCCGCGAAATAGTGGAAAAATTAGACAGGCATATCATCGGGCAGGCCGATGCCAAAAGAGCCGTGGCCATTGCGCTGCGGAACCGCTGGCGAAGGCAGAATGTGCCTGATGAGCTGGCGGATGAAATATCGCCCAAAAACATTATCATGATCGGCCCCACAGGCGTCGGCAAGACGGAAATCGCCCGCCGGCTGGCCAAGCTGGACAACTCGCCTTTTCTGAAGGTCGAGGCATCGAAATTCACGGAAGTCGGTTATGTGGGCCGTGATGTGGAGTCGATGGTGCGTGACCTGGTCGAGTTGTCGATCAACATGCTCAAAGCCGAAGAACAGGAAAATGTCCAGGCGAAAGCCGCAGAAATCGCGGAGGAGCGAATCCTTGACCTTCTGCTGCCGCCGCGCCCCGTGGAAAGAAATGTGGGTGACATGCTGACGGATTCCGATCAGGAACAGACCGATCTTCCGCTGACCGAGGATCAGACAAGGAAACAGGATGCGACCAGGGAAAAGCTGCGCAAACTGCTTCACGACGGAAAACTCGATGAGCGAATGGTCGAACTGGAGGTTGCCGAAGCGAGAAGCGGTCCCATGATCGAAATTTTTTCCGCCGCGGGGATGGAGGACATGGGTCTGAACCTCAAGGACATGCTGGGCAACATGATGCCGCAGAAAAAGAAAAAAAGAAACGTAAAGGTGCCTGAAGCCCTTGAAATCATGGCTTCGGAAGAGGCGCAAAAACTGATTGACATGGACAAGGTTACCCGGACCGCGCTGGATCGCGTGGAGCAGTCGGGCATCATTTTTCTGGATGAGATCGACAAGATTGTCGGCGGCGATTCGCAGCATGGTCCCGACGTTTCGCGCGAGGGCGTGCAGCGCGACCTGCTGCCGATTGTCGAAGGATCAAATGTCAACACCCGCTACGGCATGGTGAAGACCGATCATATCCTGTTTATTGCCGCGGGAGCGTTTTCCGGCACCAAGCCGTCTGACCTGATCCCGGAGCTGCAGGGCCGTTTCCCGATCCGCGTGGAACTCGATTCGCTGGGCAAGGAGGACTTCATAAGGATTCTGACCGAGCCGAATAACGCACTGGTCAAGCAATACACGGAAATGATGGCGACGGAAGACATCAGGCTTTCGTTTACCGGGGATGCGGTGGCGCAGATTGCCGAAGTGGCCACGGTCGTCAACGAGAGGACGGAAAACATTGGCGCGCGCAGGCTGTACACAATCATGGAGACGCTTCTGGAGGATATCTCCTTTGACGCGCCGGACCTGAAAGAGAAGGAAATCGTCATCGACGCGAAATATGTGGAAGAAAAACTCGACAACATCGTTGAAGATGAAGACTTAAGCAGGTATATCCTGTAAGGCGGGGACCAAAATGGAACATATTCAAAGCTCAATGGAGCGGGCGGACATATTGCTGGAAGCGCTGCCCTATATCCGGCGGTTCTACAATAAGACCATTGTCATCAAATACGGCGGACACGCAATGATTGATGAGGATTTGAAAGACAAATTCGCCCGGGATGTCGTCATGATGAAATATATCGGGATACATCCCGTTGTCGTGCACGGCGGCGGTCCGCAGATCGGCAGCCTGCTTGCAAAACTCGGCAAGGAGTCCAAATTTGTTCAGGGCATGAGGGTGACCGACGAGGAAACCATGAATATAGTGGAAATGGTGCTTGTCGGCATGGTCAACAAGGAAATTGTCGGTCTGATCAACCGGCATGGCGGCAAAGCCGTGGGGCTGAGCGGGAAAGACGGTAATCTGATTGAGGCGGAAAAATATTATTTAAATGATGAAAAAGCGAAGAACACGCCATCGGAAATTATCGATATCGGCCTGGTCGGTAAAGTCAAGGCGGTCAACACCGAACTGATCGTGTCCCTGGTGCAGAATAATTTCATCCCTGTGATCGCGCCGACCGGCATGGGTGATCAGGGTGAAACCTACAATATCAATGCCGACATCGTTGCGGGTGAAGTAGCTGCCGCCCTGAAGGCGGAAAAGCTGCTGCTCCTGACGGACGTTGAGGGAGTGCTCGATGCCGGCAAAAACCTGATCAACACCATGACGAAGCAGGACGCACAGAATCTGATCGACAACGGAATTGTGGAAGGCGGCATGTTTCCCAAGGTCAAGTGCTGTCTCAAGGCCCTGCGCGGCGGTGTGAAAAAGGCACACATTGTTGACGGGAGGCTGAAGCACGCGATCCTGCTGGAAGTGTTTACAGATCAAGGCATCGGTACGGAAATCGTTTTATAAACGAAGAGAAGGATGTGCAATGAAAGAAAAGAAAATCATGGCTTGGGCCGATAAAAATATCATGAATACCTACCGGCGGGTCCCGATTGCGCTGGTGAAAGGGGAAGGTGCAAGGCTGTGGGACGCCAATGGTAAAGAATATCTCGATTTTGTAGCGGGTATCGCCGTGTGCAACCTGGGACATTCCCACCCGAATGTGGTGAAGGCCATCAAAAAGCAGGCGAAGAATCTGATGCATGTTTCCAACCTGTATTATACCCGGCCGCAGGGAGAGGTGGCCAAACTGCTGACACAGCATTCGTTTGCCGACAAGGTCTTTTTCTGCAACAGCGGCGCCGAAGCTAACGAAGCTGCCATAAAGCTTGCCAGGAAATACGCCCATGAAAATCTGGGTGATGATAAATTTGAACTTATTACCATGAAGGATTCCTTTCACGGCCGGACGATGGCGACGATAACCGCCACAGGGCAGGAAAAATTCCAGTTCGGATTTACACCGCTTCTGGACGGATTCAAATATGTGCCTTTTAACGACCCGGCGGCGCTGGAGGAAGCCATCTCGCCCAGAACCTGCGGCATTATGCTGGAGCCCATCCAGGGTGAGGGCGGCGTGATTATTCCCGATGATCGTTATCTGGAAAAAGTCAGGGACATCTGCGACCGGCACCGGATTTTAATGATTGTTGATGAGGTCCAGACCGGCATTGGACGGACGGGGAAACTGTTTGCCTATGAATATTCCGGCATCAAACCGGATATCATGACGCTGGCCAAGGCCCTGGGAAACGGCTTTCCCGTCGGGGCGATGCTCGCAACAAATGAAACCGCCGGGGCTTTCGGTCCGGGAAACCACGCGTCCACCTTCGGCGGCAACCTGCTGGCGATGGCGGCTGCCAAAGCTACCCTGGAGACGATGCTGGACGAAGGCGTGCTCGAAAATTGTCAAAAAACGGGAGCGTATTTTCTGGCAAAACTTCAGGCCCTGAAGGCTAAGCATGCGATGATTGCCGGTGTGCGGGGAAGGGGACTGATGCTCGCCTGTGCGCTGACAGTTGAAGGTGCGGACATTGTCAAAAAATGTCAGGAAAAGGGACTGCTGATCAATTGCACCGGCGGCAAAACGCTGCGTTTTGTCCCGCCGCTCATTATTACTGAAAAAGACATTGATATGGCGGTTGCCATTCTGGACGAGGTCATGGAGGGGAGATGAACAAGGACCTGCTGAGTTTTGCCGGTATGAAGCCGGAGGATTTTGAAGATATCTGGCTTCGCGCCGCACGGCTGAAAAAAATGCTGAAGGAAGGCAAAGAGCATGCGTCTCTCAAGGGCAAGACGCTGGGCATGATTTTTGACAAATCTTCCACGCGGACGAGGATTTCGTTCGAAGTCGGCATGTACCACCTGGGAGGGATAGCGCTTTTTTTAAATTCGCGTGACACCCAGATCGGCCGCGGCGAAACGCTTGCGGATTCCGCCCGTATGATGTCGCGTTACTTAAACGGGATTATGATCCGGACATTTGCCCAGGAGAGTGTGGAAGTGCTGGCCAGCTATGCGTCCATCCCGGTTATCAACGGGTTGACGGATCTGCTGCATCCCTGCCAGATCCTGGCGGACCTGTTTACGATCAGGGAAAAGAAAGGCACTTATGAAGGCGTCAAAGTGGCCTATATCGGCGACGGCAACAATGTTGCCAACAGCTGGATTGAAGCGGCCGCGCACCTGCCTTTTGAATTGACGCTGGCCTGTCCGGAGGGGTATGATCCCGACAAGCGGATTATGGAAGAGAGTCAGAAGAGCACAAAAGGTTCTGTGAGGCTGTATCGCGATCCCCGTGAAGCCGCAAAAAATGCAGACGTCCTGTATACGGACGTCTGGACAAGCATGGGTCAGGAAGCCGAATCACAGGAACGGAAAAGAACATTCAAGGATTACCAGATTAACACGGATCTTCTGGGTGTGGCAAAGAAAGACGCCATCGTAATGCATTGTCTGCCTGCGCACCGCGGCGAGGAAATTACCGCCGACGTGATTGACGGACCGCAATCCGTCGTGATTGATGAAGCGGAAAATCGCCTGCATGTGCAAAAGGCTGTATTAGAAATCTTGATTTAGGAGGAATTGGTTGTGGCAAGTAAAATTAAAAAAGTAGTGTTGGCATACTCCGGCGGACTGGACACGTCCGTGATTGTCCGCTGGCTCATTGAAACGTATAAATGTGAAGTGATCTGTTTTGCCGCCGATGTGGGGCAGAAAGAAGAATTGACAGGATTGAAGAAAAAAGCAATCAGCACCGGCGCCAGTAAAATATATATCGAAGATCTGCGGGAAGAATTTGCGCGTGATTTTGTTTTTCCGGCGTTGCGTGCCAACGCGATCTATGAAGGAACCTATTTGCTAGGCACATCGCTGGCCAGGCCTTTGATTGCCAAGAGGCAAATCGAAATTGCCAAAAAGGAAAAGGCGGATTCCGTTTGTCACGGCGCGACCGGCAAGGGTAACGATCAGGTGCGCTTTGAACTGACCTATATCGCGCTCAATCCCAAAATCAATATCATTGCCGCCTGGAAGGACGACAACTGGACGTTTGATTCCCGTGAATCCATGTTTGATTACGCGGAGAAATATAACATTCCTCTTCCGTTGACCAAGGCCAAACCCTACAGTTCCGACCGCAATCTGCTGCACATTTCGCACGAAGGCGCTATTTTGGAAGACACGTGGGCGGAGCCGCCGGAGGATATTTTTGTGCTGACAAAGTCACCCGAAGCCGCGCCGGACAAGCCGACATACGTAGAAATCAGCTTCGTCAGGGGAAATCCGGTGGCGATCGACGGCAAGAAGATGTCGCCGGCCAAATTGATGGATCACATGAACATCATTGCCGGCAACAACGGGATTGGCCGCGTGGACATGGTGGAAAACCGTTTTGTCGGCATGAAATCCCGCGGCGTTTATGAAACTCCCGGAGGGACGGTATTGTGGGCGGCGCACCGGGCGGTGGAGTCCATCACGATGGATCGCGAAGTGATGCTGATGCGCGACTCCCTCATTCCGAAATACGCACAGCTGGCCTATAACGGCTTCTGGTATGCCCCGGAGATGAAGACACTCCAGGCGTATATTGACGCGACGCAGGAAAACGTGAACGGAACGGCAAGGATGAAACTTTACAAGGGCAATTGTACCGTTGTCGGACGCAAATCGCCGAACTCGCTTTACAGTGAAGCATTTGCCACATTTGAGAAAGATCAGGTCTATAACCAGAAGGACGCGACCGGATTCATCCGTCTCAACGGCCTCAGGTTGCGGATCCAAAATGTATTGAAAAACAAACCCTGATAGCGCGGAGATCAACTGCATGGCGGCAAGAAAAAAACCATGGGCGGGACGCTTTGAACAGGATACGGCCAAGAGCGTCGAAATGTTTACCTGTTCGCTGCATTACGATTCAAGGCTGTATCGATACGACATCGAGGGGTCCATCGCCCACGCGACGATGCTGGCCGATTCGGGAATCATCGCACGGAAGGAAGCCGCGGCAATTGTCCGCGGTCTGAAAAGTATTCTGCTCGACATGGAAAAGGGCGGGTTTGTCTTTGATCCGGCCGACGAAGATATTCACATGGCCATTGAAAAAGAACTGATCCGCCGGATTGGTGACGCGGGCGGGAAACTGCATACCGCGCGCAGTCGCAACGATCAGATTGCTCTGGATGTACGGCTTTTTCTGCGCGGTGAGATTCAGGCCATTGCAGGATTGCTGGCCGCCCTGCAAAAGCAGCTGGTGAAAATGGCCGGAAGCGAGATTAAAACCATTATGCCGGGATACACGCATATGCAGAAGGCTCAGCCGGTGCTTTTATCCCATTATTTTCTGGCCTTTGTGGAAATGTTTGACCGCGATGAGCAGAGGTTTGCCGACTGCGGAAAGAGGCTCGACATTCTGCCGCTCGGTTCAGCGGCGCTCGCCGGAACCGGACTGCCGATCGACCGCAGCCGGACCGCAGAGCTTCTCAACTTCCCGGGCGTGAGCGCGAACAGTATGGACGCGGTGGCGGACAGGGACTATATTGCGGAATTTATTTTTGCGGCTTCACTCACCATGATGCATCTGAGCCGATTCTGCGAGGACCTGGTGTTGTGGTCTTCCGATGAATTCGGTTTTGCCGAAATTTCGGATGCGTACACGACGGGCAGCAGCATCATGCCCCAGAAGAAAAATCCGGATATCGCGGAGCTGATCCGGGGTAAAACCGCGCGGGTCTATGGTGATCTGGTCTCGATCCTGACGCTGCTCAAGGGGCTGCCGATGACCTACAACCGTGACCTGCAGGAAGACAAGGAGCCTCTTTTTGACGCCGTGGATACCGTTCGGAACTGTCTCGCCATTTTTACGGAAATGCTGGCCCATACAACGTTTAACTCCGAAAGAATGCGTCAAGCGGCGGGAGGCGGTTTTTCCACGGCGACGGATGTGGCTGAATATCTGGTCCAGCAGGGAGTCCCTTTCCGCCGGGCGCATGAAATTGTCGGCCGCATCGTTGGCCAATGCGTCAAGGGCAAAAAGACGTTTGCAGATTTGAGGCTGAAGGATTATCAGAAATTTCACGCAGGCTTTAAAGAAGACATCATGGCCAGGATAAAACTGGATCATTCCGTCAATGCGCGCAGGCATCGTGGTGGCACGGCGACATCGGCTGTAAAGGAAAGGATACGGGAATTTGAAAAAAAATTCGGTAAAAAATAAACCATTATGGGCCTTGGTCCTGGTTCTTTTGCTTACCGGCTGTGGATTGAAAGCCAATCCTCAGCCGCTGTTGACTGCTGCTTTGCAGATGCCTGTTGTGCAGACATTGACGGCGACGGTCGCTGAGAATACCATCGTCCTGACCTGGACACTGAACGATCCTGCCGGCCGGACCAGTTATATTAGTATCGAGAGAAGCAGGCTGGGCAGTCCGGGAAATGCATGCAAAGACTGTCCGAGGACATTTGAAAAAATCGGACAGTTAAGGGTTGATGACCGTAAAAAAAATGAATACAGTTTTACCGATTCCCTTGTGGAAAAAGGCCAGACATACAGCTACCGCTTAAAGCTCTGTGATGAGGCTCAAATGTGCAGTGAATCGCAGACTGTAGAAGCAGATATGAAATAAACAAAATTTCAGGAGGCACATTGTTATGTTTCGAGGAGCCATAACCGCCCTGGTAACTCCGTTTAAAGACGGAAAGGTGGATGAAAAAGCCCTGAGAGAGCTCATTGAATTCCAGATCGAGGCCGGCATCGACGGACTGGTGCCCTGCGGAACAACCGGGGAATCACCGACCCTGACCCATGATGAGCATGACCGGGTGATTGAGATCACCATTGACGCTGTCAAAAAAAGGGTGCCCGTGATCGCCGGGACAGGATCGAACAGCACGGCGGAAGCGCTTCGCCTGACCAAACACGCATACGAGGCCGGCGCGGACGGCGCTCTGATCGCCTGCCCTTACTACAACAAACCTACGCAGGAAGGCCTCTATCAGCATTTTGAGCTGATTGCCCAAAATGTGCCGATCCCGGTTATTCCATACAACATTCCGGGGAGGACAGGGGTGAACATGTCGCCGGAATTGATTTTTCGGCTGTCAAAAATTAAAAATATTGTCGGCATCAAGGAAGCTTCCGGTTCCATCAAGCAGATGAACGACGTGCTTGATTTGTGCGGTCCGGACTTCGACGTTTTGTCCGGCGACGACGGATTTACTCTGCCGCTGATGGCGATCGGCGGGCAAGGCGTCATCTCCGTCGCGTCCAACATTGTTCCCGCTGAAATGGCCGCCATGGTGGATGCGATTGATGAAGGGCATCTGGCAAAAGCGCGTCAACTGCATCATAGAATGAGCCCCCTGTTTGACGTTCTTTTTATCGAGGTGAATCCGACACCCGTGAAAGCGGCCCTGGCGCTGATGGGGAAAATTGAATATGAATACAGGCTGCCACTTTGTAAAATGGCACCTGCAAATTATGAAAAGCTTAAAAAAGTTATGGCCAATTACGGCTTGATCTGGTCATCTTGAAAAAATGAATAGTCATTCGAGGAGTGGTGGTTATGGTTAAAGCTATTGTAACAGGCGCAGGCGGGAAAATGGGCGGCAGGATTATCAGCCTGATTTCGGCAATGGATGACATCCAGGTAGTCGGGGCCATCGAGGTGCCGGGCCACCCGATCATCGGAAGAAATATCGGCCATTCACTGGGCTGGGGCACATCAAGCGTGACGGTCAGTGATCAACTGGCCGACTGCATTGATCAGGCGGATGTGGTGATCGATTTTACAAATCATGAAGCCTCTCTGCGCTATCTGGAAATTGCCAGCGAGAAAAATCGAAGCATCGTCATCGGTTCAACAGGATTTACTCCCTCTGAAATGGATATCGTAAAACGACTGGCGGAAAAGACACGATGTGTCCTTTCTCCGAACATGAGCGTCGGCGTCAATGTTATGCTGAAAGTGCTGGAGTATTGTTCCGGCATTTTCGGTGATGATTATGATGTTGAAATTTTCGAGGCACACCACCACTCCAAAAAAGACGCGCCCAGCGGCACTGCTATGCAGATGGCACAGGTGATTGCCGACAAACTGGGCCGCAATCTGGAAAAAGAAGCGGTATATACCCGTAAGGGAATCATCGGAGAAAGAACCAGGACGGAAATCGGCATTCAGACCCTTCGGGCAGGTGACATTGCAGGCGAACATACCGTGATGTTCGGCGGGATTGGAGAGAGACTGGAAGTAACACACCGGGCGTACAGCCGGGATAATTTTGCCAAAGGTGCGATTCGTGCTGCACAATGGATTGTGCATCAGGAAAACGGCCTGTATGACATGCAGGATGTTTTGGGCTTGAGAGAGATCAAATAGCCGAAAGGATTCATGTTGAATGGCATGATCTGTTATATTGGGATCGGCTCCAATGTGGGCGATTCCCTGGCAAACTGCCAGGAAGCCGTTGCAAGACTGTCAGGCATTCCGGAAACGGTGCTGGAGCGTATATCGTCCTTTTATAAGACTGAACCGGTGACGGACTTTCCGGCTGATGAAACTGTCCAGGAAGTCCTGAAACACCAGGACTGGTTCACCAATGCGGCGGCGGAAATCCGCACGTTGCTTTTGCCGCACGATCTTTTAATGAAATTACAGGATATTGAAAAGACGATGGGGAGGGTTCGGACGTTTGCGGGTGCCCCTCGCGTCATCGATCTTGATTTGCTTTTATATGGACAGGAGGTCGTGAACGAAAAAGATCTGGTCGTTCCGCATCCCTCAATGCATAAGCGCCGGTTTGTCCTGGAGCCTTTGTGTGAGATTGCTTCCTACGTGATTCATCCCTTGTTCGGGGTTTCGATGCGCGGTCTGAAAGACCGGCTGGAAGATCAGAAAAAGGTCGAGATTCATCAATAATTCAAGAAGAAGGTTGTTATGAACATCATTAAAGTTGTGGTCATTTTAGTTGTCCTTTACATTGTATACAGGATCGTGAGAATGACGGGGAGGGCAAAGGTGGAAAAGGTAAAAGGGTATCGGGTGGACGATAAGCCATCTGAAGGAGAAGACCTGGTGCAGGATCCATTCTGCCGCACCTACGTTCCCAAGAGCCAGGCATACCTCAGGGAAATTGACGGCCGGCAGCAATTCTTCTGCAGCCGGGAATGCTGTGAGAAATATCTTTCAGAGAATAAATAGTTGGTCAGAACATCAGGGGGAATTATGAAATTTTTTATCGATACTGCAAATGTTAATGAAATAAAAGAAGGGTTGTCTCTGGGGATGGTGGATGGCGTCAC